>JAJQDY010000066.1 GCA_021201965.1 Phascolarctobacterium sp. | reverse complement strand
CGCCTATATTGATACAGGTGCCATGTACCGCAGTGTAACTTGGAAATTCTTGCGGACCAAGGCTGAATTTAACGAAAATTTTATTGGAGAACTTGCAAATAAGATACGCATAGATTTTAGAACTGAGGAGAACAAGGTGTTTGTTGATGGAACTGACGTAACGGAAGCTATTCGTACTACGGCAGTGACAAATCTTGTTTCAAGAATCTCAGCCATAAATACGGTACGGATTGCTATGGTAGCTGAACAGCGCCGAATGGGTGAATCTGGCAGGGTAGTTCTTGACGGTCGCGATATCGGAACTGTCGTTTTTCCGAATGCCGACGTAAAAATATTTTTGACAGCAACGGTGGAGGAGAGAGCACTGCGCCGCTATAAGGAAATGACGGAAAAAGGTATGGCAGTTTCCCTTAAGCAACTGCAAGAGGCTATCCTGAACCGCGATAAACAGGACAGTGAAAGGGAAATCAGTCCACTGCGCCAGGCAAAGGATGCAGTCTTCCTTGATACGTCAAACATGTGCATTGACGAAACAACGGATTTCATCATAAATTTGGTTCGGGGGAAGGAACATGATTTACGGCGCAGTTAAAATCTTTTTTACGTCAATCTTTAAAATTTTTTTTCGTATGGAAGTCGAGGGGAGAGAGAATATTCCTGAAAGCGGTCCTCTTGTCATGGCAAGCAACCATTTAAGCGTACTTGATCCTCCCGTTATCGGTACGGCTTCCACCAGAAAGCCATATTTCATGGCCAAGGAGGAACTTTTCGTTCCTGTTTTCGGCCATATTTGTAAATTTTTAGGTGCCTTTCCAGTTAAGCGAGGTAGTGCCGATATGATAGCCATCCGACACAGCCTCGAGATTCTTAAAAACGGCGAGGTGCTTGCGGTTTTCCCCGAGGGCACGCGCAGCAAAACGGGAAAACTCGGAATTGCAGAACCCGGGACCATGATGCTTGCCGCAAAGGGGAAAGCTGCTATTCTTCCCACCTGCGTGTCAGGAACGGATGTCTTCCGCTGCGGAAAGATATGGCCCAAAGTAAAAGTGATCTTCGGAAAGCCCATTCCCTGTCCTGAAAATGCTGATAAGGAAACTCTAAAAAAAATTACTGATGAACTGATGGAGAAAATAGCTATATTACAGGAAGGTAAGAAAATATGAAAGTAATTGTTGCTGAATGCTGCGGTTTCTGCTATGGAGTCAGACGTGCGGTGGATATGGCCCTTAATGCTTCTAAAGACAGACCATGCGCTACACTAGGACCATTAATCCACAATCCACAGATCATTGCTGACCTTGAATCAAAGGGGGTCATTTGTAAGAATTCCCTTAGTGAGTTTTCCTCGGGGGATACGATAATCTTCAGGTCTCACGGTGAAGGACCGGAAATCTATAAAGAAGCCAAAAAAATGAATCTAGATATTGTTGACGCTACCTGTCCTAATGTAAAAGTTGCCCAAAATAAGGCTGCCATTGCATCAAAGGATGAATTTTATACCGTAATCGTTGGTGAGAAAAATCACCCAGAAGTAAAAAGTATTCTCAAATGGGCAGGAGAAAATGCAAGCGTTATAGAATATATTAAAGATATTCCTGAAATTCCAGAAAATGCTAAATATGCCGTCATTATACAGACGACGTTCGAACTAGAAAGATTCGAAAAAATTCTAGAAGCACTGCAGAGGGAACGTCCAGGCGAGTACCGCGTGGAAAGAACTATTTGCCGTGCTACGGCAGAAAGACAGGCCGCAGCCTTACAGCTCGCTGAAGAAACGGATGCGATCATTGTCATCGGCGGCAGAAATAGCGCCAATATCCGGCATCTCTTTGACATAGTATCCGCTAGGTGTCCAATGACTTACCACATTGAAACGGCGTCCGAATTGAGACCGGAAATGTTCAGGAATTGCACTAAAGTCGGAATTACGGCAGGTGCATCAACTCCCGACCGTTTAATTAAGGAGGCAATTGTAGTAATGGAAAACATGGAGAACAAAGAAAACATGGAGAACATGGAATCTTTCGAGAGCATGCTCGCTGCGGCAGAGGATGTCAGCGTATATCCCGGAAAAATTATGGAGGCAACCGTTATCCAGGTGGATAGGGACGGAGTATACGTTAACTTCGGTTACGCGCGCGAAGGAGTGATCACGTATTCCGAATGGGTCGCCGGCGGTACTGCTGATGACCTGATGGATAAGATCCAGAAAGGAGAAAAAGTGGAAGCCAAGGTCATTCCTGGGAGTTCTAAGGATGACTTCGTGCGTCTGTCAAAAATAAGGGCCGACCGTGAGGCAGCCTGGAAGAATATAGAAGAACTGCCAGAAGGAGAAAAACGCCCTGTCAATGTCAAGGTATTGCGCATTATCAAGAATAAAGCCAAAAATATCGTTGGGCTTGCAGTTGCGGTTGAATCCGTGGAAGGTTTTATGCCGGCTTCACATGTGGAACTTCGTCGCGTAGAGGACTTTACCTGTTATATAGGTCAGGAATTGCCGGCGGAAATCATTGAGGTAAACTTAGAAAAAAGGCGCATTGTTGTTTCCCGTCGTGACCTCCTGAAAGCTGAAAGGGAAGCGAAGGCTGCCGCTTGGAGAAAAGCAAGGGAACAGCGTATACAGGCTGCTAGGGAAGCTCGGGCCGCAGCCGAGGAAGCAGCATATGATGCCATAGAGGAAGGCACTATAGTTACTGGCAAGGTTCTTAAAATTGTGGATTTCGGCCTTTTTGTGGAGATTGCCCCACACCTTGTGGGCTTGGTACATAACACGGAACTTTCTTGGGATCGCAGCGTAAAAGCAGAAGATGCAGCTAAGGTAGACGATGTAATACAAGTTTTCATAAAAAAGATTGACCGTGAAAATAGGCGTGTAGCCTTAAGCATTAAAGCTACCCAAGAAGATCCTTGGAAGGTTGAAGCAGCAAAATTCCATGTCGGTGATATAGTTGAATGTACTGTAACACGTATTCTTCCATTCGGAGCAATTTTCAGAATAAATGAAAAACTGGAAGGTCTGGTGCATATTTCTGAAATTGCTGCAGAACATATTAATAAGGTTGAAGAGGTGCTTACAGTTGGACAAACAGTCATGGCTGAAATAATAAAGACGGATCTTGAAAATAAAAAAATCGGTCTCAGCATTGCCAAGGCAAAAAAAATAGCGAAAAGGCTGAATATGAGTCTTATATAGAAGAAAAGTCTTTTCTGGCACTAGATCTCAGCGAACAGCTGGATAATGCTGGAACTGCTGATAATGCAGGAAGTGAGGCTCATGACGAGAACCCATCGAAAGCTTGAACATGTGAAATATGCCATGAAGATGGGAGATGGCCCGCAAAGTGCTCACTTTAAGGACATTCTTTTTATACACAACTGTCTGCCGGAATTGAACCCGGCAGACGTTGATTTATCTGCGGATTTTTTCGGCAAGCATCTGAAATTACCTTTTCTTATTGATGCCGTTACGGGTGGTACGGATGCAGTGACAGAAATAAATGCATCCATAGCAAAGGTTGCAGCGGCAGCAGAAGTAGCTATGGCGGTCGGATCTCAGTATGGAACGGCGAAAACTGGGAAAAGCCATGCAAGCTATACTGTCGTACGCAAAAACAATCCCAATGGTCTTGTCTTTGCTAATGTTAGCGCTATAACAACGCCCGAGCAGGCGAAATTGGCCGTCAGGATGCTTGATGCAGATGCTCTTCAGATACATCTTAATCCCGCCCAAGAACTTATCATGAGGGAGGGTAACAGAAATTTCAGAGGGCTGATCAGTAATATGCTCCGCATTCGCGATGTACTTGATGTTCCTATAATAGTCAAGGAAACAGGTTGCGGAATTGCTGCAGAAGAATATAAGAAATTACTTGCCGAAGGTTTTAAAATGTTTGATTGTGCTGGGGCAGGCGGAACGAATTTTACAGCCATAGAAGCAGTAAGGAACGGAAAATGCCCGGAAGAGGAGATCTTCCATTGGGGATTGCCTACTTGCTGGAGTATGATTGATGCGGCTACCTGTTGCGGCGCTGACAATCTTCTCATAGCTTCAGGTGGCATACGTATTGCGGAAGATATAGCCAAATCCTTTGCCATTGGTGCCGATCTGATAGGTATTGCTTTTCCAATACTTAGTCTTATCGCCCGTAAAAAAGATGCGAGTGCATTCCTTCTTGAAATGGGAAATCGCCTTTCATATTATCTTATGCTGCTAGGATGTAGAATACCTGTAAAGCTGCGGAAGGTTCCTCTTATATTCACAGGCACCACAAAAGACTATATTAACTGCCGCAGATACAATATGGCAGGTCTAGCAAAAAAAAGGCGTTAAAATTGTGCAAACAGCCATGCAGAAGCATGGCTGTTTTTTTATCGTGTAAGCTGCATACTGGAATTTATTGCCTTCATATGCTATAATATCACATACAGTTTATTAAAACATAGTCCACTTGGGGGATTTTCAATGAAAGGTATAATCAGCGGAATACGCAGACATAGCCTAGCTGAGAAACATGGAATTCGAGTTGGTGAAAAGCTTTGCAGAATAAATGGTTCTGAAGTTAAAGATATTTTAGACTTCAGTTTCCGTGCTACAGATTCTTTGGTGGAACTTGAAATTGAGGATGAATCTGGTAAAAAAAGGGCTGTTTTAATTGAAAAATACCCAGATGAATATCTCGGACTTGAATTTGAAAGTGCCATTTTTAATGAAATAAGTACTTGCCGCAACAGATGCATTTTCTGTTTTGTGGATCAGATGATACCAGGCATGCGCAAGTCACTTTACATACGTGATGACGACTACCGGCTGTCTTTTTTATCCGGCAATTTCATTACCTTGACTAATATGCAGGATGAGGATTTTGACTATGTAATCCGCATGCATATGTCACCACTTTATGTTTCGGTGCACGTAACAGATCCTGCGGTACGTTCCAAAATGATGGGAAGCAGTGCTGCTGAAGGCTTAATGGAAAAACTCGTACGCCTTGCGGATGCTGGTATCAGAATACACACTCAGGTAGTTTGTTGCCCAGGATATAACGAAGGCAACGTTCTCGAAAAAACATTTAAAGATCTATATGCATTAAATCCGAAAATCCTCACGATGGCAGTTGTGCCAGTCGGGCTCACGAAAAACCGCAAGCGGCTATTCCCATTGCGTACCTTTACGAAAGAGGAAGCCGGAGCTATTGTTGATATTGTAACTGAATGGCAGAAAAAATGCCGCAAGGATACAGGAAGAAGTTTTGTTCATCTAGGAGATGAATTCTATCTCCTAGCGGATAAAAAGATACCAGCAACATCATGGTATGACGGCTTTCCGCAGTTGGAAAACGGTATTGGACTTACGCGCATGTTCCTTGATGAGTGGAGTAGTACACTAAAAAAACTGCGTCATGCCAAAGCTGCAGATGAAACAGTCATTCCTATAGGTGAAGGTGCTGCTAATATTCTCGGCCCTCTTATGGAATCCTTTAATAAAACTTTTCATGGGAATCACAGCTTTTTACCAGTTCCAAATAAATTCTTTGGCGGTGGAGTAAATGTTACAGGACTCCTGACGGGCAGGAATATTCTGGCTGCCGTTCCTGAAAAGCGGAGGCTGGTTTTACCAAGCATGGTTTTAAATAATGATGGGCTGTTCCTAGATGACATGTCTCTTGAGGATTTCAGAAAACGATATCAAGGAAAAGTGCAAATTGCAAAAAATGCAGAAGAACTCCTAACTCTTCTGACTATTTCTAGGGAGGAATAGAAATGCTCCAGGTATATACAGGTACGGGAAAAGGGAAGACCACGGCTGCCCTTGGGGTTGCTTTAAGAGGAGCGGGCTACGGCCTTAAGACTATGATGTTTTCTTTCCTGAAGGACGATCCGTACTACGGTGAGTTCAAAGTCTATGCTGCAGGATTTCTTCCTGGATTTGTCTTAAAACAGGTTGGCAGGGACGTATTTGTTGATTTTAAAAATCCCGATCCCGTAGATCTTAAAATGTGTCGCAAGGGATGGGACGAAGCGAAAAAAGCTATTTTATCCCGTAAAGCGGATATTATTATCCTAGACGAACTTAATATCGTGCTGAGTGCTAGGCTACTGCCCGTTAAAGAAGCGGCAGAGTTTCTGACTAAACATAAAAATGATTTAGAAATTATCCTTACTGGGCGCAACGCCCCAGCAGGAATCATAAAAATAGCTGAACTGGTTACTGACATGCAGGAAGTAAAACATTATTTTCATAAAGGGGTTATGTCCCGTAATGGTATTGATCACTAGAGGAGGAAATAATGGGAAACCCAATAGTTGCCATCGTGGGAAGGCCAAATGTTGGCAAATCCACCTTGTTCAACGTACTTGCCAACAGCAGAATATCCATTGTTGAAGATACGCCAGGAGTTACAAGGGATAGGCTTTATGCGACTACAGAATGGATGGATAATGAGTTCATGCTGGTTGACACGGGTGGCATTGAAATCATGAGTTCTGACGCCATTGCCGTGTCAATTCTGCAGCAGGCCCAAATTGCTATCGCGGAAGCTGACGTTATTCTCTTCGTATGTGACGCCCGCAGCGGCATTACCACAGAAGATACTGATGTAGCAAAAATGCTACGCAAGTCTAAAAAACCTGTTGTCCTTGCTGTAAACAAGGCAGATTCGTCTAAACAGGAAATGAATATTTACGAATTTTACAACTTAGGCATCGGTGAACCGCTACCCGTATCGGCCAGCAACCGTCTAGGACTCAGTGACCTTCTTGATGTGGTTGTATCTAAATTTCCAGTCTCACTTAACGTAGGAGAACCAGAAGATGATGATGAAATAAAGGTTGCGCTTATCGGACGTCCTAATGTTGGTAAATCCTCAATTTTCAACTCCTTGGTAGGGGAAGAGCGTTCCATAGTAAGCGAAATTGCGGGGACAACTCGGGACGCCATTGATACTCCTGCAGTGCGTAATGGACAGAAATTTCTCTTTATCGACACTGCAGGCATGCGGCGTAAGTCACGTGTAAACGAACCTATCGAAAAATACAGCATTATGCGTTCCCTGCGTGCCGTTGACCGTAGCGATGTTGTGCTTATGGTTTTTGATGCCATTGATGGGATTACAGGACAGGATAAGAAAATTGTTGGTTATGCCCACAAAGCTGGAAAAGGCATAGTGCTTGTCGTTAATAAATGGGATCTTTACAAAAAGGACAATACTTCGACATTAAGATATACCGAAATGATGCGTAGGGAGCTAGTTTTCCTGCAGTATGCTCCGATAGTATTCGTTTCCGCTGTAACTAAGCAGCGCATCAGTCGTCTACCTGAAGTCATTATCTACGTAGCGGAACAGAATGTCATGCGCATTTCTACTAGTATACTAAATCAGGTTATTGAGGATGCAGTAGCCATGAATCCGGCTCCAACGGAGAAGGGCAAGCGTCTTAAGGTTTTATATGCCACCCAAGTTAAAATTAAACCTCCTACTTTCGTAATATTTGTGAACGAACCGGAAATTATGCATTTTTCTTACGAACGTTATTTGGAAAACAAACTGCGTGAATCTTTCGGCTTTGAAGGCACACCAATACAGATGATTATCCGCAGCAAAAATGATGATGAATAGGAGCTTTCAATGAATGGGATAGTTTTTTTTTTGCCGAAGTTATCCTAGGATATCTGTGTGGTTCCATACCAAGTGGACTCTGGATTGTAAGAGGCCTTTATCGCATTGATATCCGTAAATACGGCAGCAAGAATATCGGCACAACCAATGTCTTCCGCACTGTGGGTGCAGGACCGGCAGCCCTGGTGCTGCTTGCGGATATGCTCAAAGGCATTGCCGCCGTTGCCATTGTAAACTTTACATTACACGACGCAGCAGCTAACCTTGTTGTTGCCATAGGTGCCCTCTTGGGGCATAATTATTCGCTGTTCCTCGATTTTAAAGGCGGAAAGGGTGTTGCTACCGGACTTGGGCTCCTGCTTTTTCTCATGCCAAAAGTCTCAGCCGCAGACCTTATCATTTGGTTTGTCATCGTGATTCTTACGCGGTATGTATCCATTGCTTCCATTACGGCTGCAGCCGTAACACCTATCATTGCCTGGCATTTCCGTTATCCAGAACCCTATATAATCTTTGGAACCTTTGCCGGAATCTTCGTTATAATAGGGCATAATGATAATTTATTGCGACTCATGAATGGTACAGAGAGTAAAATCAGTTCTGGAAGTGTAAAAAATCTTGGGAAAAAGTGAATTATAACAGCGAGTTGCAAAACAGGCCAGAAGCACGATTTTTCGGGCCTGGTTTTTTATATATTTTTTACTGAAAAATCATTTGTATTTTTGAAGTAAACAATGTATAATATAAATCAATTACGAAATGGTATATAAAAGGAGGGAATATAATGTCTGAAAAATCTACGTTTTATCTGGTTTTCGAAGAGATTCTTCCAGAGGCTATTAAAAAGACCATTAAAGTTAAGGAAATTCTTAAAAAGGGAGAAATAAAAACCATCAATGAAGCTGTTGAGAAGATGGGCCTGAGCCGCAGTGCTTATTATAAATATAAGGATTATGTTTTTCCATTTTATGAGGCGAGCAGGGGAAAAATCATTACACTGTCTCTGTTATTGGAACATAAAGTGGGTGTGCTTTCCAAGGTACTAAATACCGTCGCCGAAGATTCAGGCAGCATTATGGCTATTAATCAGTGTATTCCGCTGCATGGAGTAGTCAATACGACACTTTCCATTGAAACTAAGAACTTAACCGTAGATCTAGAAGCGTTGCTTGATAAACTGCGCATTATTGATGGTGTGAAATGCCTAGAAGTATTAGGGCATGTATAGAAGGAGACTAGTTATGAAGAAATTTGTTAATGTGGGACTTATGGGGGCAGGAACCGTCGGTGGTGGTGTCCTACAGGTTCTTGCAAAAAATGCCGACGATATCAAAAAAAAGGTCGGTATCCCTATAAGGATTACCAAAGTGTTTGCGCGTGAAGCGAAAGAACTGCGAAAGCAGTATGGTGATAACTATGTCTACACAACCGAGGCTTTGGATATTCTGAACGATCCTGAAATTGACATTGTCGTTGAGCTTTTAGGAAGAGAGCACCCTGCAGTAGAATTCATCACAGAGGCTTTCAATAATGGGAAAAGTGTCGTTACTGCTAACAAGGATGTTATAGCAAAATACGGGAGCGAGCTCTTTCCGCTTGCTGAAAAACATAATTGCGATTTTATGTTTGAAGGTAGTGTAGGCGGTGGCACTCCTATTATCCAGCCCTTAAAGACATGCCTTGCAGCCAATAAGATCACTTCAATCATGGGCATCGTAAATGGTACAACTAATTATATGCTGACGAAAATGTCAAGGGAATATCTTGATTACGCTGACGTTTTAAAGGAAGCCCAAGAAAAAGGTTATGCAGAATCTGATCCGACCGCTGATGTAGGAGGGCTTGATGCGGCACGCAAACTGGTAATTCTAGCCTCCATAGCCTTTAATACTCGTATAAGCCTTGAGGATGTAAAGATTGAAGGTATTGAAAATATAGCCCTAAGTGATATCAGGCATGCTGAAGACTTGGGATATACTATCAGACTTTTGGCCATTGCTAAAAATATAGGGGAACATGGTATAAGCGTTTGCGTTCATCCGGTAATGCTTCCTTTAACTCATCCCCTGGCTAGTGTTAATGATGTTTATAACGCAATTTTCGTTACGGGTGATGCGGTTGGCGAAGCAATGTTCATGGGGCTAGGAGCAGGTAGAATGCCTACAGCTAGTGCCGTATGTGGTGATGTAATAGATGTGGCACGCAACATTCTGCACGGTGACACAGGACGCATTAAATGTACCTGTTTTGAAGAAAAACATCTCTGTTCAATCGAAAACATGTCTTCACCATGTTATATACGGATGAATGTTATGGATAAGCCTAGGGTACTGGCTGCTATTGCTGCCGCTTTCGGTGAGAATAACGTAAGCCTGCGCAATGTAATCCAAAAAAACAGGGTAGCAAGCGGCGCCGAAATAGTTGTCATCACTCACAATGTTTCCGAGTTTGATCTGCAGATGGCTGTACAAACACTAAGCGCACTGCCAGCCGTTGATAAAATCTGCAGTGTTATCCGTGTGGAAGATAAAAACTTGTAACGGGTGAGTATTATGGAAAAAATTTCGCTGCGAGTTCCAGCCACGTCCGCTAACTGCGGACCTGGCTTTGACACTCTTGGCCTAGCTTGTAGTCTATACAATGATTTTTCCTATGAAATAACGGCGAATAGGGAATTAGAGCTTAAAGTTACGGGAGAAGGTTCAGAATTTTTAAAACCTTCAGGCCGCAATCTTGCCTTTGCAGCTTTTTTTACGGTCTGGAATTTTGCAACTAGGGAAAAACGCATTGGCCTAAAAGTGACCATGAATAATCGGATTCCCTTGTCGCGCGGATTAGGTAGTAGTTCTAGCGCCATTGTGGCAGGTGTTTACGCTGCTAATGCTTTATGCGGGGGCAAATTCTCGGCGGAAGAACTATTAAATTTTGCAGCAGAAATAGAAGGTCACCCAGATAATGTGGCACCTGCGCTTTATGGCGGATTTACCGTAAGTTTTACGGATAGGAATGGAAAAGCTCATTCCGTGCGCTTCTTGCCCGCAAAACCTTTAAAATTCATCGCCGTGGTGCCAGAAAAAAGGCTTTCTACGTCCTTAGCACGACAAGTAATTCCTGAAACCGTGCCACATAAAGATGCCGTATTCAATGCATCACGCACTGCCATGTTGATCTGGTCATTATTAACAGGGCGGTACGAGTTCCTGACTGACGCACTGGAAGATAAACTGCATCAACCCTATAGAGCCCATCTTATATCAGGACTCAGTGATGTTCTTGCTGCTGCAAAGATGGCTGGCGCTTATAACGCCATCATCAGTGGGGCAGGTTCCACTGTCATGGCATATGCACCTCTTGACAGTGACCATGAAAAAATTGCCATTGCTATGCTACAGGCCTTTGCAAGTCATAATGAACCTTGTACTTATCATATCCTCGACCTAGATAACGAAGGAGTAAAAAGAATATAGGCTCCCGCTAAATAACATTGACAATACCTCATATTATTTGTATAATGTGTTTTGTGATTCGGGGCGTAGCGCAGTTTGGTAGCGCGCTTCCTTGGGGTGGAAGAGGTCGTGGGTTCAAGTCCCGCCGCTCCGACCATTTCGGATCTTTTGCCTTTACGGGAGAACCCGTAAAGGTTTTTTTATTTAGAAATCGGAGGAAGAAGAATGATTCGTTGCTTAAAACCTATTTGCAGTGGATGTGGAAGGCAGTTCGTTGCAGAAGGAGAAGTACATTACCGTGCCAACTATCTTGGAAAAGGTTTTGCCGACATTGAATTTATATGTTCTGACTGCATTGAAGCCTGGCAGAAAAAATGGCATATAAGAAATTCCTCATATGAAGAAAAAGACTATGTGCTCACTGTTACCATTGAACTTGAGGATGGCAGCATCTACGAAAATATGGACTGCACTCCCATAGATGAAACCGAGACTATCGTAACGGGAGATGATATTCCTCTTGATGCCCAGCGAAAACTATATGAATTTTATTCGGCCTGGGATAAGGAGAGGAAAAAAATTGTCTAAAGAACTGTTTCTTTAAGGATGAGTTCATGCGCCCTACTTTTATCTGTGAAACCATAAGCGGGGGAAATTTTGAAAATATTGCGTTTCGTTTCAATTCTCGTTGGGAGTTGGAAACGGAGCAACCTGTTCCAGACTATATCAGAAAACAGCTAATAAGTGCCTATAAAATATATGAAAATCAGAATAAGCTAGATTAAGCAGAGGAGACCATGCGAAACTTAATGGAAGAAATCGAAAAAAGGCGCACCTTCGCCATTATTTCACACCCTGATGCAGGCAAAACAACTTTAACTGAAAAACTCCTTTTATACGGAGGAGCCATCCATCTTGCTGGATCCGTGAAAGCAAGGAAAACTGCACGACATTCCGTGTCGGACTGGATGGAAATTGAGAAGCAGCGCGGTATTTCTGTGACTTCTTCTGTACTGCAATTTGATTACGACGGTTATAGGATCAATATTCTTGATACTCCTGGCCATCAGGACTTTTCCGAAGATACATACAGGACCCTTATGGCTGCCGACAGTGCAGTCATGCTTATTGATGCCGCAAAAGGCATCGAGCCGCAAACTAAGAAACTCTTCTTGGTCTGCCACAGGTGTCAGCTGCCTGCGTTTACCTTCGTTAATAAACTTGACCGCTATGGGCGTAATCCTTTTGATTTAATGGACGAAATTGAAAAGGTACTAAATATTCATGCCTATCCAGTAAACTGGCCAATAGGTATTGATGGACATTATAAAGGCGCGTATAATCGCCTTAAAAACGTCATAGAACTTTTTGAGGATGATACTAGCCATGGTACAAAACTGCTTAAATCCACTACTAGCTCCTTGGATGATCCTAAGATAAAGGAAATGTTTGATGAGGAAACATATACAAATCTCTGCAATGATATCGAACTATTAAATCTTGCCGGTGATGACTTTGATATGGAGAAAGTAAGAAACGGACGGCTTACACCAATGTTTTTCGGCAGCGCCATGACCAATTTCGGCGTAAAAAGCTTCCTCGAAAAATTTCTGGAACTTTCTCCCGCACCACAGCCCCATGTATTGCAGAATGGGAATATCATTGAACCGAATAATGAAGATTTTTCGGCTTTTATTTTTAAAATCCAGGCCAATATGAATCCAGCGCATAGAGATAGAATAGCTTTTATGCGCATCTGCTCTGGAACATTTGAGAACGGAATGAGTGTCTATCACAAGCAATCCGATAAAATCATTAAACTTACACAGCCACAGCAATTTATTGCTCAAGAACGGACAATCGTAGAAAAAGCGTATCCTGGCGATATTATAGGTATTTTTGATCCCGGTATTTTCGACATAGGCGATTCCTTAAGCGATAATAATCTTAAACTGCAATTCGAGGATTTACCAGTCTTTCCACCAGAAATTTTTGCAAGTGTTCAGCCTAAAAATTCCCTAAAGCGTAAGCAGTTTGAAAAAGGTATAAAGCAATTGTCTCAGGAAGGTGCCATACAAGTTTTTGAACAAAAAGGTACTAGTCGGGAGAGCTATATCGTAGGCGTAGTAGGTGTCCTACAGTTAGAAGTATTGGAATACAGACTACTTAACGAATATGGGGCGGAACTGCTTATGAATAAGCTGCCTTTTTCCATAGCTCGCTGGATATATTCCACAAATCAGACAGTTATTGACAATATCAAAGGGCTTGATAACGGTATGCTTGTTTATGATAAAAAGGACAGTCCCGTTATCCTTGCGAATAACGAATGGTCACTCAACTGGCTCATCGAACGCAATCCTGAAGTTCAGTTTTTAAAGGTGCCGGCCGATTTGGAAAAAATATAAAATTCTAAAAAATCATGAAACAAATTCTTGCGTACAGCGAAAGAGGAATAAAATGCAGATACGAAAGCCAGTAAAAATTTTAGATATACCTGTACATCCACTTACAATGGCGGAAACTGTTAATGCACTTGACGAGTGCATAACTTCATCTCGTAAGGTATTTGTGGTTACAGCAAATGCCGAAATTATTATGATGTGCCAGAAAGACACTGAATATAATAAAATTATCTGCTGCGATGCGGATATTGTCCTGCCGGACGGCGCAGGTGCTGTCTGGGCAGGTCGCCATTTAGGTTACGATATTCCTGAACGGGTGGCGGGTTTTGATCTGTTTAATAATCTGCTGAATCTTTCTGCAAAAAAAGGCTATAAATCATACTTTTTTGGCGGTGCCCAAGATGTTGCGGAAATGGCGGGAAAGAAGGCCTCAGTACTTTATCCCGGGGTAATAATCGCTGGTTATAGGAACGGTTTTTTTGGAGAAGTGGAAAGTGACACCATTATAAAAGATATTAATAATTCTGGTGCCGATATACTCTTTGTGGCCCTCGGCGCACCTAAACAGGAGAAATGGCTGGCTTCACATCTAACAGAACTCAATCCCAAAATTTTAATGGGGATAGGCGGTAGCTTTGACGTTTTTGCCGGTAAAATGGAAAGGGCTCCAAAATGGATGCAGGATGCCTCGCTGGAATGGGCCTTTCGTCTATACAAACAGCCTGGAAGATGGGTTCGAATGCTAGCTTTGCCTAAATTCGTATTCAAAGTGCTCCGGAGAGGTAAATAGACAAAAAAAACATAGTGTATTATAATAATTTGATGGGATACGACTCCTTTCACATTATTTTTTATTTTCTGCGCACCTGCTTAATATGGCAGGCGGAGGTAATTTATGAAAATCGTAAAAGACGGATATCCTTTTATAATAGGTGCAGTTTGCGTTACTACTGCCGTATACTGGTTTTTCGGTGCTGCCTGGGCAGTAGTCCCAGCAGTTATCGCCGTTTTTTTTACGTATTTCTTCCGTAATCCTTCACGCAGTATGCCATACGATCCAGATCTTTTATTTTCACCCGCTGATGGCAAAGTCATGGAAATAGAGGATTTCTTTGATGACGAATATTTGAATGAGCCTGCCATCAAAGTTACTGTGTTCCTTTCCGTTTTCAGTGTCCATGTCAACCGCAGTCCAATAGACGGGGAGATAAAATACCAACAATATACTTGTGGACAGTTTGTTCCAGCTTATGAAAAGGAAGCTTCCTTTGAAAACGAGCGACATGCAATCGGTCTTGATAACGGCCGTCTGCGCGTGCTAGTCATCCAAGTGGCAGGTATCTTAGCCCGCCGCATTGTTTCTTGGGTAACCCTGGGACATAAACTGAAACAGGGAGAGTGCTACGGAATGATTAAGTTCGGCTCCAGTACTGAACTTGTTGTTCCTAAAAACGTCGAAATAACCGTTCGGAAAGGTGATACTGTCATCGGAGGTATTACCGTAATGGGGAGGGTGAAAGAGTAGTGAGTCACCGAAGGATAGCGCCTAATAGCGTTAGCGTCTTAAGCCTGATTTTCGGCGTTTTATCTATTTTTATGACTATTGAAAAGAATTTCTCTTGCGCCGCACTCTTTATAATTCTGGCCGTAGTTGCTGATTCTATAGACGGAAGAATTGCAAGGCTTCTTGGTGTTAGCGGAGAATTCGGCAAAGAACTTGATTCCTTGTGTGATCTGGCTTCTTTTGGCGTCGCTCCAGCTATCCTGATATATCAGTACGCCATGCCGGATATTGGAGTCCCAGGAATGATTATTGCGGCACTTTTCACTGCTAGTGGCGCAATGCGCCTTGCCAGATTTAATATCAATTCTGCTGAAGTAAAAGGGTATTTCCAAGGCATGCCTATACCTGCAGGAGCTTGTTTTCTTGCTACTTATGTATTGTCTGGCTATAGTTTGTCTTCTTTTATTACAGCAGTAATGACCCTTATCATTGCCGTCATCATGTACAGCAGTATAAAATTCCCCGACTTCAAGGGGAAAGGAAACCCTCTGTGCATTCCGCCCGTAATTGCTACACTACTATTAAGTATATATATGCTCTACGAATGTCCTTCTGCATGGCCTTTTGCAGTTATGTTGGCCTATACTGTTGCCGGCGTTTTCAACCATTTCTATACACTTTTTATGCACAAATAAGTTTAACCCAGTCTTCACTGCAAAGGAGACTTTAAATGACCGCATATTTTGATATTATAATGATACCGTTGCAGTTGTTGATCATATTCTTCACAATATATTACTTCTTTATTTCCTGGTTTGGACTTTTCGGCAAGAAAAAAGAAGTCAAAATCTATGATGAATGCAAAACATTTGCTCTGATTGTCTGTGCCCATAATGAGGAAAAAGTTATAGCACAGCTCATCGATAATCTGTACAGACTGAGTTATTCCAAAGAGCTCTATGATATTTTTGTAGTTGCCGACAATTGCAGTGATCATACGGCAGAACTTGCCCGCGGAGCAGGTGCTATTGTCCATGAACGTTTCAGTAAGACGAGAAGCGGCAAAGGCTATGCAATGGAGTGGATTTTCGAACGCCTTTTCAAAATGGAAAGACAATATGATGCTGTCTGTGTTTTTGACGCTGATAATCTGGTTCACCCTAATTTCCTAAAGGAAATGAACAGCAGGCTTTGCAACGGCGAGCGCCTTATACAAGGGTATCTTGATTCAAAAAATCCAAATGACACCTGGGTTGCCGGGGTTTTTTCTATTTCCTTCTGGGTAGTAAACCATGTTTGGCATCTGGCTAAATACAATCTTGGCCTCTGCTGCTGTCTTGGTGGCACGGGGATGTGCATAGATTCTGCTATCCTTAAACGTTACGGATGGGGTGCTATCTGTCTGGCGGAAGATATGGAATTTTCCATGAAAGCCATTATGGAAAACATCAAGACCACATGGGCACATGATGCCATTGTCTACGACGAAAAGCCACTGACATTCAAAGCAGCCTGGAATCAGCGTAAACGCTGGGCTCAGGGTCGTTTTGACGTTTCTGGCAGATACCTTATGCCGATGTTCAAAAAAGCCCTTAGGGAACGAGATATCGTGGTTCTTGATAGCATTATATATCTTATTCAACCATATTTTCTGATGATTTCCACCCTGTTCGTTCTGTGCAACTACATTTACATTTTTGAGCCATTTTATGACAATATTATCTACCGTATTCTGCCAATAGAAGTATGGACACTTATAGGCTTCGGGCAGTATATTTTCCCTATTATTGTTTTACACAAAATTAAGGCGTCATTTAAATTATGGTGCTATCTCCTGCTGTACCCGACTTTTATCTACAGCTGGATCCCCATTACTTTCCTTGGTTTTCTGCATCGACACGATCACAAATGGAACCATACTGTTCATACCTGCGGTATCAGCTTTGACGATGTTCTGATTCCAGAAAACAATGCGGAGGTAGGACCTAAACAGGTTGCTTTTACAAAAAGGATACATTAATCGAATTTGATACGCTGCCGGCAATTACCTGCAGCGTATTTTTATAGGTCAAACAGCCACGTATTTCTTTAAATCAGCAATTATTTATGTTATTATAATTATAAAATAACTTATAAAAGGAGTATACATGGCAATAAAAGGCTTTTTACTTGATTTTGATGGAACACTAGCCAATACCATTGACCTTATTCTAGCGACTTTCCAATATACCTTTAAACATTGTTTGAATAGACAAGTGCCAGAAGAGGAAATTATAAGGACTTTTGGCCTTCACCTCGCAGAAGCAATGGCAAGATACGCCTCAACTAAAGAAAAAGCAGTAGAAATGTGTGCTGTTTATCGGGAATATAATTCCAGAAGCCATGACCAAATGATAAAGGAGATTCCAGGTACAAAAGAAGCTCTGGAAGCTTTCCATAAGCGTGGACTTAAAATGGCTGTCGTTACCTCTAAGAAAAATGCCATGACCCGCAGTGGATTGAAATGTTGTGGTCTTGATTCTTATATTTCTGCCATCGTCAGCAATGAAGATACCGCGCACAGCAAGCCCCATCCCGAGCCCATGATGATGGCATGCACACTTTTGAGTCTTAATCCTGAAGAATGTATATGTGTAGGGGATAGTCCGTTTGACCTTCAGGGTGGACATGCAGCAGGAATACTTACTGCGGCCGTAACCTACACATCTTTTTCCTGGCAGGATATACTTAAAGCGGGTAAGCCAGATTTTACAATAGACAATATCTGTGATCTTCTTGCAATCATAGATAACATTAATTCCGACAAGGAGGAAATTTGAAATGCGTAAAATTGCTATTATCGGAGGAACCGGGGTCTACAGCCCGGAAAGTCTAAGCGGCTTTAAAAGCAAGGTCATACAAACCCCCTACGGACCAGCTCTTTGCAATATAGGTGAAATGGCTGGGAATATGGTTGTTTTCATAACCCGCCATGGCGTTGGTCATAGCACTCCTCCTCATAAAATAAATTACCGTGCCAATATCTGGGCTTTGAAAAGCATTGGAGTTGAAGAGATTTTTGCAACTACTGCCGTAGGTTCCATAAATCCTGCCATGAAGGCAGGCCATTTTGTAGTATGCGATCAGGTCCTTGATTTTACCAAGAGCCGCATTAATACTTTTTATGATACTCCAGAGCGCGGTGTGGCTCATGTTGATTTTACTGAGCCATACTGCCCGACACTCCGTGCTAGGGTTATTGACTGCCTGAAGGATAGTGGAATTACCTTCCACAAAACTGGTACTTATGTATGCACGGAAGGGCCGCGTTTTGAAAGCGCCGCAGAAGTAAAGATGTTTGCCAAACTTGGCGGAGACGTCCTTGGCATGACTAATATACCTGAGTCCCTGCTGGCACGTGAAGCAGAAACGTGTTACACCAATTGCTCTATTGTCACTAATATGGCTGCTGGTATTTCCAAAACACCACTATCCCACAGTGAGGTAGTAGAGGAAATGGATCGCAGTATCAAGAATATGGAAAAACTTATCTCTGCCTTTATCGCTTATAACGGCCATATCAGCTGCTCATGCAACTGTCATAACTGCATGGATGAATTCGGCAGCTTTAAACTGTAAGGAAGTGCTTTATGTTTGAAACTATGCACTGGGAAAAAGGAAGGCTCATTTTACTTGACCAAACCCGGCTGCCATTGGATGAGGTCTTTATCCAATGCGAAAATTATAGACGCATTATCGAAGCCATAAAAAAGCTTGAAGTAAGGGGCGCTCCGGCTATTGGCGCGGCGGCGGCTTTTGCCATGGTCCTAGGTGCAAAAGAGTCAGCAAAAAACCCTGATTTTTTAGGTACTCTTTCCAAAATTAAGAATGAAATAATTTCTGCACGGCCCACAGCAGTAAACCTGGGTTGGGGTGCGGAAAAAATTTACTGTCTTGCATTAAAACTTGAGGAAGATTCAGTACCACTACCTGAGATACTGGAATCCCTCGAAAATCTGGCAGTTAAAATCTATAATGATGACATTGCCGTGAACATGAAAATAGGAAAAAATGGAGCAGATCTCCTGCCGAATAACGCAGTAATTTTGACTCACTGCAATGCCGGATCTCTTGCCACATGCGGCTACGGCACTGCTTTAGGCGTAGTGCGTGCGGCTTGGGAAGCAGGAAAAGTAAAAATGGTTTACGCCGATGAAACACGCCCCCTGTTACAGGGTGCACGTCTTACGGCCTTTGAGCTTACCCGAGAAAACATTCCTGTTACCGTTATAACGGACGGCATGGCAGCATGGATCATACACTCCAAAGGGGTAAATGCTGTCATAACTGGAGCGGACCGCATTGCTGCCAATGGCGATATCGCAAATAAAATAGGTACCTATGGCATCGCACTAGCAGCAAAAGCACATAAAGTACCATTTTATATCGCCGCTCCAATAAGTACCTTTGATTTTAATATTGCTTCTGGCCGTGATATCCCAATTGAAGAAAGGCCTGGTGAGGAAGTAAGATGTTTTAGAAGTGAAATTACCACCCCTTCCGATGCTGCCGTTTTCAATCCTGCCTTTGATGTGACGCCTGCAGATTTGATTACGGGCATCATAACGGAATACGGTGTTATCCTTAATCCTACTGTAGAAAAAATCAGAATGCTGCAGAAGGAGGTGCATTAATTTATGAAAAGCATGATTAAAGACATAACTCTTGCCCCGTCTGGCAAACAAAAAATCGGCTGGGTTAAAGAATACATGCCTCTTTTAAACATTTTTAATGCCAAATACGGCAGAAAGAAAATTTTTAAGGGAATAAATATGGTAATTACCATCCATCTTGAGGCGAAAACTGCTTATCTGGCGCAGGTTTTAAAAAATGCCGGAGCAAATGTTGCCGTTACGGGAAGCAATCCATTATCCACGCAGGATGATGTGGCTGCAGCCCTTGCAGAGAGCGGGGTTACCGTTTTTGCTACCCATGCCTGTAGCAACGATGAATATAATACATATCTGCGCCAGGCCCTGTCAACGAACCCTGATCTTATCATTGACGATGGCGGTGATCTTGTTAATATGCTCCACGGAGAATGCCGGCATCTCATAAAAAAAATTATTGGCGGCAGCGAAGAGACAACTACAGGCGTAAACCGCTTAAAAGCACTTTCAAAAAGTGAGAAGCTGGCTTTTCCTATGATTGCCGTAAACGATGCTTACTGCAAATATCTTTTTGATAATCGTTATGGTACCGGCCAGTCTTCTTTGGATGGCATAATCCGCACGACGAACCTCACTGTAGCAGGAAGAACCGTGGTCGTTGCCGGGTACGGCTGGTGTGGAAAAGGCGTGGCCATGCGCACAAAAGGGATGGGAGCCAATGTCATTGTAACGGAAATCAATCCCATTAAAGGAATTGAGGCTGTCTTTGACGGGTTTTGTGTAATGCCTATGGCAGAAGCCGCCGCCTATGGGGATATTTTTATCACCGTTACCGGTTGTAAGGATGTCATTACGAAAGAACATATGCTGAAAATGAAGGATGGCACCGTATTATGTAATGCCGGTCATTTTGACGTAGAAGTCAATAAAACCCACCTTGAAGAACTCTCCGTGAAAGCCCCATACGAGCCGCGAAAAAATATACTTACCTATACCATGCCTGGCGGAAATAAACTCAATCTCCTGGGAGAAGGGCGCCTTGTCAATCTGGCATGTGCTGACGGACATCCAGTGGAGATTATGGATATTTCCTTTGCCATGCAGTTTCTGGCAATGAAATATCTGCTGGAAAATAATGGTAAAATGGAAAATAAACTTTATATGCTACCTGATGAACTGAATACCGAAGTCGCCTTCCTTAAACTTAAGGCCATGGGATTTGATATTGACAGGCTTACTCCAGAGCAGGAAGCCTATCTGGCAAAGGAGTAACTATGGAGAACAGGGAAAAAATCTGCCTTGAAATTATAGATACCGCACATAAACTTATGGAAAAACATCTCCTTGCTGGAACATGGGGCAACATAAGCTGCAAAATAGCTAAAAATCTTTATGCGATAACCCCGTCTGGAAAAGGATATGCTAATCTTATGCTTGACGATATCGTCATTATTGACGAAAACTCCTGCGTACTTAACGGTGATAAAATCCCGTCTTCCGAAAGCAGGATGCATACGGCAATTTATACCGCATGTCCTGAAGCAAAAGCCATTATTCACATGCATAGCACTTATGCAAGTGCTCTAGCCGCTATGAGAAAGCCTGTTCCCGCCATTATAGAAGACATCGTACAGATAATTGGTGGCAGGGTAGAGTGCGCTGCTTATGAATTGCCAGGAACACAGGAACTTGCTGATAATGCAGTTGCCGCATTAAATAATCGCAGAGCAGCGCTCCTTGCAAACCATGGAGCCGTCTGCTTTGGTAAATCCCTAGAAGATGCGCTATTGGCGGCCGAAATTCTGGAAAAGGCATCTCATATAGCTGTTATCTGTGAAAGCTGTAACGGTGCGGTTGAACTATCAAGTGAAGATATGGCAATAATGCATAATTTTTACACTGAACATTATCAAAAAAGACAGCTGGGAGAGGAATAAATGACTAAAATACTTCTGGAAAATATTGAACTTCTTAATACACCTGAAGGAGCGAAAAACTGCATTGCCATAGACGACAGCAAAATCACCTATGTTGGCAAAAAATCACCTGCTGGCTTTGTAGCGGATGAAATTATAAACGGTAGGGGAAAACTTGCCACTGTAGGAATGGTCAATACCCACGGCCATGTTTCCATGACGCTTCTGCGGAGCTATGCGGACGACATGGCGCTAATGGACTGGCTGCAAAATGAAATCTGGCCTATTGAAGCTAAAATGAATGCTAACGACATCTATTGGGGCGCAATGCTCGGCATTACCGAAATGCTTAAAGGTGGCACCACCTGCTTTGCAGACATGTACTGTTTCATGGATGATGTGGCAAAAGCCGTCGCTACTACCGGCATACGTGCCAATCTATGTCGTGGGCTTCTAGACACTGATTCTGAAGGAGATATCAAACTTGATGAAAATACCCGCCTTGTAAAAGACTGGCATGGATATGACAATGGACGCATACGTATTACCTATGGACCCCATGCGCCATACACATGTTCTATAGATTACCTAAAAAAAATTATCACGGCAGCTGCTGAAAATGATGCTGAAATCCAGATGCATCTCTGTGAAACGAAATCTGAAATTGAGAACTGCATAAAAGAACACGGTGTTACGCCAATCTGCCTTATGGATAGTCTCAAAATGTTCGAACTTGGCGTCATTGCAGCCCATTGTGTGCATTTGACTGATAATGATATGGAAATTATGGCTGAAAAAAATGTCCGTGTGGCTCATAATCCACAAAGCAATTTAAAACTGGCCAGTGGTATCGCTCCAGTGGGAAAAATGCTTGAACACGGCATCTGTATCGGTCTTGGAACAGACGGTGCGTCAAGCAATAACAATCTTGATATGCTGGAGGAGTGTCGTGCCGTTGCCATGATGCATAAAGCTGTTTCCTTTAATCCTCTGGCAGTGACTGCCGCGACTGCCTGGGATCTTGCCACTTTCGGTGGGGCTAAGGTGTTAGGATTTAAAAATCTCGGTAAACTTGAATCAGGGAAGGATGCGGATATCGTACTCTGGAATATGGATAGTCCTACTTGGCATCCGCGGCACAACAAGCTTTCGCTCCTAGTCTATGCAGCCAGCAGCCGTGACGTTGACATGGTACTCGTGGCTGGGAAAAAGGTTGTGGAAAAAGGACAGCTTGCTACGTTTGATGAAGAAAAAATTTATGCAGAAGCTGACCGCTGTGCCAAAAATTTGCTAAGTAAATAAAATTCTGCTCTTGGAGTGAAAAAATTGGCGAAAATCATTAAGAAACTGAATGTAGCACCAGCAATATACGAACTTATCATAGAAGCACCGCTAGTGGCACATAAATGCCAGCCAGGTCAGTTCGTCATAGTGCGCACGGATGAACACAGTGAACGCATTCCATTAACCATAGCCGATTTCGACATAGATAATGGTCATATCACCTTAATTGTGCAGACTGTCGGTAATACTACAGGACATCTCTGTGAAATCTTTGACGTTGGGGATGATATTTTAGACATTGTCGGTCCATTAGGTCATCCTTCTGTTATGAAAAAATTCGGTACCGTAGCCGTGATTGGCGGCGGTATAGGTGTCGCACCAGTTTTCCCTATTGCAAGGGCATATCATGAAATCGGAAATAAGGTAATTTCCATCATCGGGGCACGCTCCAAGGATCTTATTATCTGGCAAAAGAAAATGGCAGCCATCAGCGACGTAATGTTTATTACAACTGACGATGGCAGCGCAGGCCGCAAGGGTTTTGTCACCGATCCCCTGAGGAAAATACTGGAAGCCGGCGAAAAAATTGATTTGGTACTTGCCATAGGTCCAGTGATCATGATGAAAAATGTTGCTGCCGTTACTGCACCATTTAATGTACCGACAACCGCAAGCCTTAATACCATTATGGTAGACGGTACTGGTATGTGCGGTGGGTGCAGGGTAATGGTAGGCGGAGAAAATAAATTTGCCTGTGTAGACGGTCCTGAATTTGACGCACATAAAGTTGATTTTCAAAATCTTGTTATGCGCCAGCAGATGTACAGACATCAGGAGGCAATGGAATACAGCTGCGGAGGTAATTGTAAATGCGTGGAGGAATGAGAAATGCTATGCCTGAGCAACCGGCTAAAATCCGCAGCAGTAATTTTGAAGAGGTAGCATTAGGGTACACAAAGGGAATGGCTGTTGATGAGGCCCAACGCTGTCTAAACTGCCCTAAACCGCGCTGCGTTACAGGTTGCCCTGTTAACGTTGAAATACCGGATTTTATTGCGGCAGTTGCTGCCGAAAATTTCGCTAAAGCCATCGGTATTTTAAAACGTAAGAACAGCCTGCCGGCCGTCTGCGGTCGCGTATGTCCTCAGGAGAACCAGTGTGAAAGCAAATGTGTACTGGGAATGAAGGAAGACCCAGTTGCCATTGGCCGTATAGAGCGCTTTGTCGCAGATTATGCCAGGGAATATGGACTTGATAACGTAGCGGATGCAAAGCCATCTGCCAAAAATAAAAAAGTTGCCATTGTTGGCAGCGGACCCTCCGGGCTTACAGCGGCAGGGGATCTTGCAAAAATGGGTTATAATGTTACTTTGTTTGAAGCGCTGCATGCGCCTGGCGGCGTCTTAATGTATGGTATTCCGCAGTTCCGTCTGCCGAAAGAGATAGTGCAGTACGAAATCAACGCTTTACGCAATCTCGGTGTAAAAATCATAGTTAATGCCGTTATCGGACGTACTTTTACTGTTAAGGAATTAATGGAAGAAGAGAGTTTTGATGCCGTTTATATTGGCACTGGAGCGGGATTGCCACATTTTATGAATATCGAAGGTGAAAATTTAAATGGTGTTTATTCGGCTAATGAATTCCTAACCCGTGTTAACCTTATGAAAGCCTATAAGTTTCCTAACGTGGCCACTCCTGTTTATATTGGCAAACGCACGGCCATAGTCGGTGCTGGTAATGTGGCAATGGATGCAGCACGTACTGCTAAACGGCTTGGATCAGAGGAAGTATATATAGTGTATCGCCGCAGCGAAGAGGAGATGCCTGCTCGAAAGGAAGAAATAGGACATGCGATGGAAGAAGGCGTTATTCTTCGCCTTTTAAATAATCCTATCCGCATCTTGGATAACGGAAAAGGTTGGGTGAGTGGCCTGGAATGTGTTAAGATGGAACTTGGTGAGCCGGATGCCAGTGGGCGCCGCAGTCCAGTGCCCATTAAAGGCAGTGAATATATTTTGGATATCGATATGGTCGCAATGGCTATCGGTCAGGGACCTAATCCTTTAATAAAGCAAACTACACCCGATCTTGAAGTCAATAAACGTGGCAATATTATTGCCGATGCGGGAAACTGTGCTACTTCCATCCCGGGTGTATTTGCCGGTGGAGATGTCGTCACTGGGGCAGCCACGGTCATTTCTGCGATGGGAGCGGGAAAAAGGGCGGCCGCAGCTATTGATGCCTATCTTAGTAAATAACCGTATAAGATATAATATAGTAATTTTTATAATTTATGTTATAATTATAGACACATATATTTAGGAGGTATCTCAAAATGCAATTTCCGATAGTTTTAGGCGTTTCTGCACGCCATGCCCATTTATGCCGTGAGCACATGGATATCTTATTTGGAAAAGACAGCGAACTGCACGTAAAAAAGAAATTAGGTCAGCCTGGCCAGTTTGCCTCGGAGGAACAGATAACTCTGGTAACTGAGAAAAGTGAAATGAAACTGCGTATCCTAGGACCGTTGCATCCTGAAACACAAATTGAACTCTCCCTTACAGATGCAAGAAAAATAGGGCTTGAACCGCCTGTCCGCATAAGCGGGGATATTCAAGGATCAGCCGGTGGAAAAATAATCGGACCGAAAGGGGAAGTTGAACTTGAGGAAGGCATAATTATCGCTGCCCGCCATGTACATCTTTATCCAGAAACTGCCGAGAAATATGGTTTGAAAAACGGTGACATCGTTGATCTGGTAATGGAAGGTGAGCGTGCCCTGATACTGCATAACACATTAGTCAGGGAAGGAGTAAAGCATGCAGATGAAGCACATATTGATACCGATGAGGCTAATGCCTGCCATCTAGACAGTGGAGTAATGGTAACCGTAGTAAAAAAATAACTATACTGATTTTTAGGAGAAGAAGCATGAAATTACTGGTACTTCTGGCCGCAGTTATCTTACTGCTACCAGGCACCGTATCCGCTTACACTGACAGGTATGCCGGCTACAGTATAAAGGAAGATAATTCAACAGCGGCAATAACCGCAGAAAATTTCCGCGGATTCATTGACACGGAAAATAATTTTTATGCTGTAAGTTCTTACGATGCGAAAGAAGTAAAAGAACTTATTGGTAAAAATTTTTCCACAAAAACGTTTGACCGTGAATACGAAAAACTGACTCTTATGGAGCGGTCCGAAATCAGTTTAAAGACCGTGCCTCTGCCTTTGTTTGATATTAATTTGTATACAGATAGCCTAAATCTTATTGAAAAACCTTTTCATGAGCCTGATATGCGTATTGATAAACTTGGAAAATTCAAGGCCGTAACGCTGTCCTATCCTTCTCAAAGTACTAGCAGCACCATAATACATACTTCTTTCTTATCAGCCAATGATAAACTTTATATTATTTATTCTGCTGGAAGAAACGATAACGATATAGAAGAAAAGCAGCAAGAAAATACCTGGGAAAGGCAAAAAAAATTTGTAAATTCACTGAAGATTATCAGATCTAATTCCAAAGCTCCTTTTCTGACCTATCATGACCAAATGACAAAAAACACACTGATATTTCCAGATGATTGGGCATATCTGGAGATTAATTTCAACGGTACTGATGGGAAGGGAACTCTAATATTAAGTACTCCTCTGCACACACTCACCGCACTTACTGAATCATTCGATAGAAGCTATGTGATTTCTTCCATGTCCGTTGCAGAGACTGTTGCGAAAACTAATAAAGTTCTTGATAAACTAGAACAGAAAATTATAGATGATACGGATGACGATAATATTGAAGCTAAGAGAAAAATTATCGAAAACATGGATGTAATGCTTGTAATGTCATCATTTATAACTTCTCTTGCTAAAAATAACGGTCCATTCGGCGATCTGTTCCACGACACTGCTACAAATAAAGCTTCTCTTGAAGGATTACTAAATGAATGCTTTAAACGCATTGAAAATACGGACGATGATGGTTACTTCAGCCTTAAAGAGTATATGTACAAAATAGACATATCCGATAAAATAGCCAGTCTTGATGTTGTGAGTGATATCGAGTTTTTCGGAAACTATGATTTTACTTCGGTGTTTAAGCTTAATCTTGATACGAAGAACAAGGGAAATCTGTTCTGGCTGATGCGAAGGGTCGACGACAGTAAAGATATCTCATGGCTGATGAAACAGGTGAATACGTGAAGATAGCTGTTAATCTGCTACTCACGCAGTGTAGATTTCATCCAGGCAAGCGTCAAAGAGTTCTTCCGGTGTACGGTAGCCCAGTTCCTTACGAGGCAGTCCACAGATCAAGTCAGCAGCGTGTTCCACGTCCTCATCGGATAAGTTATCCATTGATTGACCTTTCAGTGCGTATCGCCGATACAGACCATTGCTGCGCTCATTCTGAGGCCGTTCCCAGGA
>JAJQDY010000028.1 GCA_021201965.1 Phascolarctobacterium sp. | reverse complement strand
TTGCGTGTGAACTCTATTCTACCACGGATTCAATCGCTATGGATTTTTTAACTGTTCAACTTCATTTTACAATCGGCCAAATTCATTTTTCTGCAAAGATGACGCAAAAAGCGGCCGGATTACTCCGACCGCCGAAAATGCCCTTTATGCTGTTTTAACTTTCCTACCTATAAGCTATATATACTG
Source organism: Phascolarctobacterium sp. (assembly GCA_021201965.1). Lineage (GTDB taxonomy): Bacteria > Bacillota > Negativicutes > Acidaminococcales > Acidaminococcaceae > JAJQAO01. The sequence goes on along the minus strand of JAJQDY010000028.1, from coordinate 2,765 downwards.
GTGTCTAAAAGTCCCTCAAAACTAACATCTGGGCTTCAGGAAATAGCCTGCAAAAGAAATACGGCCATGCTCTGGCCGTACCTAGCTTAAAGGCTACTGTCTGAAACCTAGATTATGTAGTTTGTTTAACTAAGAAAAGCAAACCTCCTTCACATTTTTTATGAAAGAGGTCTAATAAACTAATAATGAACTTTATGCCATGCAGTCTCTAATAGCTTTTGCCATGCGTTTTATGCCTTCAACAATTTTATCTTCAGGCATATTGGAGTAATTAATTCTCATGCTGCGATCTGTTTTCTTATTGGGATAAAAAGCATCCCCTATTACGCCAGCAACTTTCATTTCAATGCATTTCTCAAATACCTTAAGGGCGCTGACCCCTTCAGGGAAAGTCATCCACAGAAATAATCCTCCCTGGGGATGAGTCCATTCCGTACCTTTCGGGAATTCTTTTTCCATGGTTTGTATAATCAAATTACGGCGTTTCCTGTACCGGGCCACAATATCCCTTACATGTTCATCTAAGTCATAGTTCTCCATATATGCATCGGCTACGCCCTGATCAAAATTTGAAGTGTGTAAATCAGCACTTTGCTTGACTTTTACAAATTCCTGCAGCACGCTGTGTTCGGCAGCCACCCAACCAAGACGAAGCCCGGGACAGAAAATCTTGGAAAATGTTCCCAAGAACATTACCAAGCCTTTAATATCCATTGATTTCAGCGAAGGCATTATTTCGCCTTCATAGCGTAACTCCCCATAGGGATTATCTTCCAGCACCGGTAAATTATATTTATTAACAACTTCCATGAATTTTTTGCGGCGCTCCAGTGTCCATGTACGGCCTGTAGGATTTTGGAAATCAGGTATTACGTAAATAAATTTACATCTTGGCGTAGTTTCAAGAATTTTATCAAGTTCTTCAGGAATCAGACCACCTTCATCTGTAGGAACTTCTACGAACACTGGCTCATAAGCATTAAAAGCATTCAATGCGCCAAGATAGGAAGGACTTTCACACAGTACCACATCCCCTGGATCAAGGAAAATTTTTCCAGCAAAATCCAGGCACTGCTGTGAGCCTGTGGTAATTAGGATATCATCAGGATCAACTACAGTTTTATATTTGTCTGCCATACGTTTGGCAATTTTTTCCCTTAAAGTAACACGCCCTTCTGTAGTTCCATACTGTAACAGCTGACGACCTTCCTTTAAAATCAGGTCATGGGAAATCTTGGCAATTTCTTCTACCGGAAAAAGTTCAGGAGCGGGCAGCCCGCCTGCAAATGAAATAATCTCCGGTTGGGCGGTAAGTTTTAAAAGTTCACGGATTTCTGACGCCTGCATGCGTTCCATTCTTTTGGCCAATTTCATAATTTTTCTCTCCTTATTTACCTGCCTGAACAAGTAACAGTTTAGTTGTTTTATGATTTTTTATTTTAACACTTTTAACAGTCATAGCCAAGCAGAAAACTTAGTTCAACACTATTTCTGCTGTTTTCATTATACTTTTATAAGCCCTTTTTCTTCCAGATAAACTGCCAGCAGCTGGGCAATTTTATTAGTAAGCTTAAGACAGTTTTTAAGGTGTTCACGGGTATTAAATTCATATGGCATAAGATCTGCACAAGCACCAGAACCGAACTCAGTGACAAACCGATCGCGGAATTCTTTTGTTAAGGGATAAATATCGCTTAGCGACTTTTCAGATGGATTGTTTCGCCCTGCGATAGTACTGATTACCATTGTGCATCCTGCTAGTGCTCCGCATAAATCGCGCGCGTGCCCAATGCCGCCGCCAAAACCGGAACACAGGCGGAAAGCATTATCATCAATTGACACCCCAGCATTTTTACGAAAAGTTTCAACTATTGCTTCGCAGCAATTAAAGCCCTGCTTAAAATTATTTCCTACCTCCATCCCCATTTTTTCACTAAATTCACTCATATTCAGGCCTCCTTAATATTTCCTTCTCCGTTCTTTTGTAGATATACGCTGCATTGTTATAAGACTATTATATTATATCGATCAATTAAACACAAAACCGTAATTTGTTATGCAATCTATGTAATATTACCTTAACTGCGAATTAAGCCTTTTTGACATTTTTTTTAATATCGCTTATATTTACCTTAAAGATCAAAAAACTATAGTGAAAGGATTCCTACAGATGTCTGAAAAACAGATCATGTGCACAGAAGACATGAATCAGATTCAATTGGCAGAACATATAATTGAAATGTTGCACAGAATGATGGTACACCACACTCTGTGGTTCAAAGAAGTGGAACATCAGATTGGATTTGAAAACGCCCTGAAAGCCATGGATTATGCCTGGATAAACACCAGAAAAATTTCCGAAAATTACAAGTGCAAGTTGAACACATCTGTGTAAAAGTTTAATGGAGTCCAGCTTAGCTGGGCTCGATTACCCAACAGCAGAGACAGACGGCAGGGTCAAGGGGTCGTAGGCACCCTTGACCCTGCCAAATGGCTCTGCTACTAATGCAGTGTAGATTTCATCCAGGCAAGCGTCAAAGAGTTCTTCCGGTGTACGGTAGCCCAGTTCCTTACGAGGCAGTCCACAGATCAAGTCAGAAGCGTGTTCCACGTTCTCATCGGATAAGTTATCCATTGATTGACCTTTCGGTGCGTATCGCCGATACAGACCATTGCTGCGCTCATTCTGAGGCCGTTCCCAGGAGGAATAGGATGTGCGTAATACACTTTCGTTCCCCATTCAGAGAGTGAGGCAAAGGTGGCAA
>JAJQDY010000053.1 GCA_021201965.1 Phascolarctobacterium sp. | reverse complement strand
CCTCGATAGGGTTTTGTGTGTGAACTCTATTCTACCACGGATTCAATCGCTATGGTTTTTTTAACTGTTCAACTTCATTTTACAATCGGCCTAAATAATGTGCGAAGTACACCTCCATACATGATCAAGGCAATCGGAAATCCTAAAAATCTTACTAGTGCCATGCGTCTAAGGGGTGGGGTTGTATAAACTTTTGAATTTTGGGGAATACAGGTCAAAATAAGCGATTCTGACAATATATTTATACCTGCTTTTAAAGGAACGCAGAATTATGAGTTCGCGCGGCCTGCAGAAAAGGAGGGATAATAGTGCTTTATTACGCACTTGCCGGATTGTTGCTTGGGATTTTCTTGGGCGTATATTCCTCTATAGCTTTGCCTCCCCAGTATACTAAGTTATTATTCGTTGTTGTTATGGCTGGACTTGATACGGTACTTGGAGGCATTTATGCTGCCATGTGTGGCAAATATGATACAGAAGTATTTGTTTCAGGGTTTTTTATAAATGGAATTCTAGCTGTTATATTATGTTATTCTGGGAATATGCTGGGAATAGACCTTTATATAGTCGGTGTGCTGGTTTTTGGTATGCGAATATTTCGAAACCTTGCGCTTATAAGAAGATTGTACATGGGAAAATAATTTTTAAAATTCAGCAGGGATTTGTTCTTTAAGTGTTGAATATAAATAAAATTAAAATTCAATAATTTTTGGACCCATGATTTAAAGGGGAGCGTGGAACATGTTTGAAGGTATCGGAACTAATATTGAGAATATCGTGGATATTAAGGTTGTGGATATTAAGGTTATTGGTGTAGGCGGCGGAGGGAATAACGCCGTTAACAGGATGATTGCCTCAGGTATCAAGAGTGTAGAGTTTATTTCAGTAAATTGCGATGTTCAAGCATTACAGATGTCTAAGGCAGGTACTCGTATTCAGATAGGGGAAAAACTTACCAAAGGACTTGGCGCTGGCGCAGATCCTGAAGTTGGTAGACAGGCAGCTGAGGAATCACGTGAACAGATTACGGAAGTACTAAAGGGTGCTGATATGGTATTTGTTACGGCAGGCATGGGTGGAGGTACTGGAACTGGTGCGGCACATATTGTAGCTGAATGTTCCAGGGAAATAGGAGCTTTGACAGTAGGTGTTGTTACTAAGCCATTTAATTTTGAAGGCAAGCGGCGTATGGCGCAGGCGGAAAGTGGCATTGAAAATTTAAAGGCAAAGGTTGATACTTTAATCACAATACCTAATGAACGTTTGCTGCAAGTTATTGATCGAAGGATATCTATGCTTGAAGCTTTCCGCATTGCTGACGATGTATTGCGTCAGGGTGTGCAGGGGATTTCTGATCTTATTGCAGTGCCAGGCCTGATCAATGCTGACTTTGCTGACGTAAAGGCAATTATGTTAATTTCAGGAAGCGCTTTAATGGGCATCGGCACAGCTAAAGGCGAAGGTGGAGCGCGTGCAGCAGCAGAGATAGCTATTAAAAGTCCACTCTTAGAAGCTTCTATTGAAGGTGCAAAAGGAGTTTTATTTAATATTACGGGTGGCAAGGATCTGTCCTTGTATGATGTTACCGAAGCTTCAAATATTATTACTGAAGCCGTTGATTCTAATGCTAATATTATTTTTGGCGCAGTGATTGACGAGAATTTAGAAGATGAAGTCCGTGTAACTGTTATAGCTACTGGCTTTAATAAGGATAATCCTTTTGAAAAAGATAATAGTCGTAAGCCTTATGACAAAAAAACAACTACTACAAGTCCGATTAATAATGTGTTACCTGGCAAGGGATGCAATGATATTCCGCCTTGGTTGCGCAGATAATGTTATGTGAGACTCCCTATATTGCAAGGGAGTCTTTTTACATTCTAATAAATATTATTATTCTGAACACCTTATAATTGCCGTTTATATTTAAGGGTAAAGTATGATATAATAGCTCCATACTACTAAATAGTATAATATTATAGTAAGTACATTTTAAGGAGTGAAATTATGAAATGTCCGTTTTGTTCGTATCATGATAGTCGCGTAATTGATAGCCGTTCAGCGGAGGAAGGGAATTCTATCAGACGGCGTCGTGAGTGTCCGCAATGTAATAGACGTTTCACTACTTATGAAAAATATGAGGAAACGCCATTAATGGTACGAAAGAAAGATGGTCGTAGGGAATCATTTGATACTAAGAAGTTGTTAAACGGGCTTTTAAAGGCTTTTGAAAAGCGTCCTGTCGCTTATGAGACGATACAAGAGACGGCTGACAGTATTGAACGCGAACTAAGAATGCGCGGCGAATCTGAAATAGGCAGTACGGTGATTGGTGAATTAGTGATGAAGAATTTAGAACAGCTTGATCAAATTGCTTATGTACGTTTTGCTTCAGTGTATAGACAATTTGCGGATGTTAATAATTTCATGCAGGAGTTACAGCGCATTATGGAAAATAGTGAAGAGAGAAAAAATAAAAATCGCAATGCAGTATATAAGTAGCAGATAACTGAAATAGGAGTGTGAATAATAAATAAATTAAGACAAGCCCAGAATGGAAATTCGGAGCTTGTCTTAATTTATTAGTAATATTGTATCACATATAATTTCGGCATATAGAAATCAAGCTATAGAGTTGATTTTTTTGCAAGTCGCGATTTTTTTTTGGCGGCAGTATTTTTGTGAATAATGCCTTTTCGGGCAGCTTTATCAATAAAACTGGAAGCAGTAGCAAAAGTAGCTTGAGCTTCTTCTTTGCTTCCTGCTTGAGCAAGGGTAGCAACTTTGCGGGAAGCATTACGGAAGGATGCTTTAGCAGAAGAATTCATAGCTCTGCGTTTAGCATCAGTTTTTACACTGCGAATGGAAGATTTAATGTTCGGCAACGAATTTCACCTCCTAAAATTTACTGTGCTGAAATATTCTATCACGGACTAGTTTTTTTAGCAAGGCCGATTGTAAAATGAAGTTGAACAGTTAAAAAATCCATAGCGATTGAATCAGT
>JAJQDY010000071.1 GCA_021201965.1 Phascolarctobacterium sp. | reverse complement strand
GGATTCAATCGCTATGGATTTTTTAACTGTTCAACTTCATTTTACAATCGGCCACCAGAATTATTCATTGATTAAATTATAAACTTTCCATTTATATTTACGCCCATAATTTTTATCTATACTTGACACATTTAGCGGTGATACACATTAACATAATACCGATAACATTGAATATCATTCAATAGTAGTATTTTCTAAACAGCCATGTACGCGTATGAAACACATGCCTACATGGCTGTTTATTACACTATGTATGTATAACAGAAGTTCATGAAGCGATATTTAATCATACTTCATTCCTAGTAAACTGCTGCCCATTATTTTATGAACTACTGCTGGAAAACTCTTCCTTAAGATTCTTAAGGATAATTTCCGTAACATTCGGATAATTTACCATAATTACTTCCCTGCGGAATTTCTCCAGCCTTTCCTTTTTAGGATCTTTGCCTTCCGTTATCACTTCATCAAGGAATCTCCTTATATCAGTTTCCTCATAGGCGATATAGCAGTTGGCCAGACACTCCTGCCCAAGTCCGAAAAATTTTTCCTTTATGTCCGACTCTTTTTTCAGCATATAGCAGCATGGCCTGCCGGTATAAAAATATTCCGCCAGGAACGACCCGCAGTCCTGGATCATCCCGTCAGACTGGGAGAAAAGCTCCAGGTAATCTCCCTTATCCCTGTATTCCATATTCGGCATGGATTTTAGTTTTTCAATGTACTCATTACAGCGCTCTTCGCCCCACTGATCTTCCTGCCTCATGGCAATGAACAGTACCGGGTGCGGACTGAAAACAAAGTCTATCTCCGGATAGTCCTCTGGCAGTTTTAAGAATAACTCTGAATATTTATAAAAATTACTTAGCAGCAGACTCTGGTTGTGTCCACCGTCTACGCTGTGATGCGGAGCAATTATTATTTTCCTGCGGCTTGCACCGTCTTCCTGCCTCACGTACACAGAAAGTTTATCCATTTTGGAATACCCTGTAACTTCTGCATTGTATGCCTCGCAGCGGCCATATTTACGGTATTCCTCATAATTGGCTTTAGTTTCCATGAACACTTTCCAGAAGTTGTTGTAATTATGCAGCTGGTAAATAAATCTTGCGTATTTGAAAACAGGGAACAGGTAATCCACATGCAGGGACAGGATGTTCTTCGCCACTGCATAATATGGATTATACAGGGAATAGGACACGTCATACGGGGAAGGGTAGCAGATCAGATCCGCTCCTTCAGCCACGTCATGGTATTTTATTATTTCACCGTCTTCCCTGCGGTCTACTGCAACTTTGGTAAAAGGATATTTGGCAGACAGTTCCTTATACGATTCCTCCAGCAGGCGGTACATTTCTTTTTTACCGAAACGGGTATCAGGAATTACATAAAGTTCCACCTCAAACAAGTCATCCTCCAGCATACCTTTCATAAGTTCCTCGCCTGGAAACATTCCTGACATGCTTACAAGAAATACCGTCTTCAGCTTTCCACCTGCATGGCATTTTTCGTGAAGACGGGATACCTGCCCTGAATATCTCTCCCTTAAAGTCACTGCATCTATCCGTGGTACTTCTTTATGTTTTACGGTAGCTCTCCTGGCTGTCAGATGAGGAATAATGACATCATAAAGCTTACAATTCTTCTGTTTTACATTTCCCAAGATAAGTTTCACATCATCTTCCGGCAACCCCTGCAGGGCTTTTATTTTTACAAAAGGAAAAGAAAATTTATCAAAAAGCGTTGACCAGTATCCCGTTAAAGTGATGGAAGCCCGCTTTAAAGGTACCAGTGTAAGCCAGGTAAATCCTGCTGCTGTTAATATTTCCGTTAGTTTACATTCATAGCGGAATACAACATTAGCGCCTGACAATTCTTTCCAGATATTACGGAAAAATTCCCTGAAAACGCCAGACGTATAAACTTTGCGCTTAAACAGATAAAAATAACTTTGAATATAGTCAATATTAAACGTTAATCCATAGAAATCCTTACCTGATTCATGGAATTTTTCCAAAACAGGCGCGAGAGAATTTACAGGACCGTAATTGGAATCGTTCAGCACTAAAAGTTCATCCTCGGCAGTGAAAATTCCTTGTTCCTCAAAGAAAGCAATTCCCCTTTTGTAGGAACCAAAATCATATTCACAATGCCGTTCGCATATACATGCATCACAGACTGCTTCCAGCTTTACAGCTTCCTCCGAGAAAATGGGGTTATCGCAGACTATAACTATGTAGTCACTTATTTCCCGCAGCCCTTTCAGTAAATAAAGCACATAATCTTCCACTCTTCCGTTGCCGGAAAAAGAAGCCAGGACCGTAACAAGATGCTTATCGAAAGAAGTCCTGTACCTGAATACCCGTGATAAGGTCTCCGCACCATCAGGAAATAGCCGTTCCTTAACATCTGCCAGTGAAACAGGGCGTTTTTCCTTCCACCCGAACATTTCATAATGCAACAGTGGATTTACACCACGGGCTCCCACATCAGGATTCAGTAGCAAATATTCCATGGAATTAAAGAATGGGCCCGGATTACGGGAACGGCCGGCAGAACCCAAATATTGCATTGCCGGATTGACATTAGCTTGTTTGTCAAGTTGGTAATAGCTTAAATACCAAGATTCATCCCAGTAAGGAGATTTTATAATGATATCCAATTCCTTTGCAGAAACATTATCGGAATTAATTATGCTTTTGAACTTTCGTCCTTCATGCTGGCCATGACGTAAATAATGCATCACTGGATCCATACCACTTTTTTTCACATCCGGATACAGTTTTAAATATGCCGTGCAGTCCATTTTATTTTCTATTTCATCCCGCAAAGAACTATAACGGCCTTCCTTCCAGCCATGTTTCTTGTAATGCACCAGCGGATCTATACCAGACATTGCTACATCAGGATATTTTTCAAGATAATACTCACGGTCAAAGTTACGGCAGTTGTATGAATACCGCAGTTTCCGCAACCATTCAATCAACAAATATTTCATTGCTATTTCACCTTTCACCTATAGTACGAAAATTGCAAGTGCAAGTTAAACACATCCGTGTAAAAGTTTAATGGAGTCCAGCTTGGCTGGGCTTGATTACCCAACAGCAGAGACATACGGCAGGGTCAAAGAGTTCTTCCGGTGTACGGTAGCCCAGTTCCTTACGAGGCAGT
>JAJQDY010000004.1 GCA_021201965.1 Phascolarctobacterium sp. | reverse complement strand
CCCTTGACACTGCCGTCTGTCTCTGCTGTTGGGTAATCAAGCCCAGCTAAGCTGGGCTCTATTAAACTTTTACACGGATGTGTTCAACTTGCACTTGCAATTTTCGGATTTTTTCCATCTTCTTATATTTCCTTGAAATGCAAAAACGGCACCTAATGTGCCGTTTTTGTTTTTACTATTTGAAAAAATCCTTAACTTTATTCAGAAAACTTTTTTCTTCAGGATTTATATTATCCTTACTTATTTCACCAAAGCTGCGCAGGGCTTCCTTTTGTTTTTCATTAAGTTTAGTTGGTACAACCACCTTAATACGCACCAACTGATCTCCTCGCCCTCCGCCACGCAGGCTGGGAATCCCCTTTCCTTTAATACGCATTACCCGTCCGGGCTGGGTTCCCTCATGAATCTTCATTGTTACCTGCCCGTCTAATGTAGGTACCCTGATTTCATCGCCCAATGTAGCCTGCACAATATTTATGGGCACTTCGCACATAACCGTAGTACCGTCCCGTTCAAAGAACTTATGCGGCTTCACGTAAAGATATACATATAAATCCCCATTAGACCCGCTTTTAGGTCCCGCTTCGCCCTCGCCTGCAACTCGCAGTCTGGAACCGCTGTCAACACCTGCCGGCACTTTCACCTTTAGCTTTTTGACATTTTTTACCATGCCCGTACCGCGACATTCCCGACAGGGCTGGCTTATGATTTTGCCTTCGCCACGACATTTTGAGCATGTCCGTTCATTGACCATCTGGCCGAACATGGTATTCTGCGTAATACTGATAAAACCTGTTCCATGACATTCAGGACAGGTATCTACCTTGGAGCCTTGTTCCGCTCCTTCGCCATTACAGTGACTGCATTTTTCTGAACGCTGCATGGCAATTTCTTTTTCAACACCGAATGCCGCTTCCTCAAAGCTTATTTCAAGATCAAAGCGCAGATCTGAACCGCGCCTCGGGCCGGCATTTCTGCCTCTCCCGCTATGCCCTTGGCCGCCGAAAAACATGTCAAAAATATCTTCCATGCCGGCGCCGCCGAACCCTCCACTGAAGCCACTAAACCCGCTTGGACCTGCACCGCCGTTTTCAAAAGCCGCATGCCCGAACTGATCGTACTGAGCCCTTTTTTCCTCATCAGAAAGTACGCTATAGGCTTCATTACATTCTTTAAACTTTTCAGCAGCTTTAGGATTGTCTTTGTTTACATCAGGATGATATTCCCGCGCCAGTTTACGATATGCTTTTTTCAGCTCATCCTGGGTGGCAGTTTTCTGCACACCCAGGACTTCGTAATAATCTCTCTTGCTCAAAATCTACACCATCCTAAACCGGCTTATTTTTTGTCTTCGTCAACAACTTCTGCATCAACTACATCATCCTCAGCCTTTTTGGCACCACTTTCCGCGCCAGCATCGCCTGCGGCAGCCTTAGCTACTTCAGTTTCTTTATACAGTTCTGCGGAAAGTTCATATAAAGGTTTGGTAAGCGCTTCAGTATCAGCTTTAATCTTATCCAAATCCTCACCTTTCATGGATTCTTTCAGGGCTTCCATGGCAGTTTTAACTTTGGCAATAAGATCATCCTTGCCTTTGCCTTCCATATCCTTCATGATCTTTTCGGCCTGATAGCACAGGGAGTCAGCCTGGTTACGTACCTCCACGCCTTCTTTGCGCTTCTTGTCAGCCTCGGCATTAGCCTCTGCTTCCTTAACCATCCTTTCAACCTCATTCTTATCCAAAGAACCAGAAGATGTAATGGTAATTTTCTGTTCCTTGCCGGTACCCATATCTTTAGCACTTACGTTTACAATGCCGTTTGCATCAATATCAAAAGCCACCTCAATTTTTGGTACTCCTCGCAGAGCTGCAGGTATGCCTGAGAGTTCGAAACGTCCCAGGGTCTTGTTATCTGCGGCCATCTTGCGTTCACCCTGCAGTACGTGGATATCAACTGAAGGCTGATTGTCAGCAGCCGTGGAGAATATCTGCTTTTTGGAAGTAGGAATGGTCGTATTACGCTCAATGATTTTAGTAAATACGCCGCCTAATGTCTCAATACCAAGAGACAACGGAGTTACATCCAGCAGCAGTACATCCTTAACTTCGCCTGCCAGCACGCCTGCTTGAATAGCAGCGCCTACAGCAACGCATTCATCAGGATTAATTCCGCGGTGCGGCTCCTTGTTGATAAATTTCTTCAAGGCTTCTTGGACTGCAGGAATACGGGTAGAACCACCTACCAGAATAACCTTGTTGATGTCATTACCGCTAACACCTGCATCAGCCATAGCCTGCCTGGTCGGCCCCATGGTACGCTCAACAAGATCCGCAGTCATTTCGTCAAATTTTGCCCTGGTAAGATCCATATCCAGATGTTTCGGTCCCTCAGCCCCTGCTGTAATAAATGGCAGGTTGATATTCGTAGTTAAAACACCGGATAATTCAATTTTGGCTTTTTCAGCAGCCTCGCGCAAGCGCTGCATTGCCATACGGTCAGTTGAAAGATCTATTCCTTCTGTTTTCTTGAAATTATCAACCATCCAGTCAATAATCTTCTGATCGAAATCATCGCCACCAAGGTGAGTATCACCATTGGTTGCCTTTACTTCAAAAACGCCGTCGCCCATTTCCAGAATGGACACATCAAACGTGCCACCGCCGAGGTCATACACCATAATTGTATGGTCATCGCTCTTGTCAATGCCATAGGCCAGTGCAGCGGCAGTAGGCTCGTTAATTATGCGCATAACCTCAAGACCTGCTATTCTCCCAGCATCCTTTGTGGCCTGACGCTGACTGTCAGAGAAGTAGGCAGGAACTGTAATTACTGCCTGAGTTATGGTTTCGCCGAGATATTTTTCGGCGTCACCTTTCAGTTTCTGCAAAATCATGGCAGAAATTTCTTCCGGAGAGTATTGTTTATCATCAGTGGTTACTTTGTAATTAGTACCCATCTGACGTTTAATGGAACTTACAGTCCTGTCCGGATTGGACACGGCCTGACGTTTTGCCAGCTGTCCAACCAGTCGTTCGCCGGTTTTTGAAAAACCTACAACGGACGGTGTCAGACGGCTACCTTCCTGATTTGTGATGATTGTCGGTTCGCCGCCCTCCATTACGGCAACGACAGAATTTGTAGTACCTAAGTCAATACCTATTACTTTAGACATAATTTATTCCTCCTTGAAACAATTGTTTTATTTATTATTTTATTTTCAGAGACCAGCTTATTCATTGCTGATAACCCTCACTTTGCTGTGACGAATGACCTTATCCTGCATTTTATAGCCTTTTTCCAGAACCATATCAATAGTTTCATCTTCCAACTCGGAATTTTCTCCGCGCATCACGGCCTCATGCAGATTAGGGTCGAATTTTTTATTCATAGCCTCGATTTCTTCAACACCTAGTTCCTTAAAAACTTCTGCAAACTGTTTTCTTATCTGCTTCATTCCCGTAAGCAGGCTTTCATGGTCCGCGTTTTTGGCGACACTTTCTTCAGCCCTTTCAAAATTATCCAATACTTTCAAAAATTTACCGACAACGCTGGCTGTAACAAAAGCGGAAAGCTGTATTTTTTCCTGATTGGAACGGCGGCGGAAATTTTCAAAATCCGCCTGTAGCCGCAACAGCCTGTTCTTCAGATTATCTATTTCCTGATCTTTTGCATCAGGCATATCCTCTCCGCCAGTTTCACCAGAAGCCTCTTCGCCATTTTCTTCGTAAATTTCTTCAGTTTCAGTTTCTTTCTGCACTTCCTGCTCTGCGGCAATATCTTCTTCTTTTAATTTTTCATCCTGTTGCAAAGCCCTTCCTCCTCTTTATTATTCACTTTACTGGAACATGATCTTTAAATATTTATGTAAGTAATCTATAACGGAAATTACCTTACCATACTCCATACGGGTAGGCCCAAGCACCGCCATTGTTCCAACTATTCTGCCGTTTAATCTGTAGGTGGCCTGCACCATGCTGCAGTCCTGGATCCCGGTAAACTTATTCTCACTGCCGATGGTTATTTTGAGACCGCTACCAGCATCTGCCTCCAGAAGATCACATACTATTTTCTCTTCCTCAAGAATTCCCAGCAGATTCTTTACTTTTTCCACGTCCCGGAATTCCGGCTGGTTAAGCAGCTGTTTAGTACCTCCTAAAAAGACCCTCTGCTTCCTGCGACTACTGTTTATCTTCCTTATTAACTGTACAAACGATGCAAACATCACCTTATCGCCTGCGATATCACTCCGCACTTCTTCCAGAAGTGCACTGTTGAACTCGGAAAGCTTGCGCCCTTCCAAAAGCCGACTGATACGGCCAGCCAGATAGTCCATCTCCCTAGGCCGCATGCCCAGCGGTATTTCCACTATACCGGTATCCACATTGCCGTCACCTGTAATAATGCAGAGTATAACATGTCTCTCGTCCAACGGCAGAAACTTCATATATTTAAATTCCACTTCCGTGTCGCTATTTGCCAGCACCATGGAAACATTCTGCGTCATGCGGGACAAAATCTTGGCTGTGGATTGGAAAATCTCATCAATACTACGGTAACGCTCATTAAACCAGATGTTAATCAAAGCCATATCGTTATCCGTAATGGATCCCGGCTCAATTAATGAATCCACATAGAGACGATATGCCTGGGCAGAAGGAATACGGCCGGCAGAAGTATGCGGCTGTTCCAGATACCCCAGCATTTCCAGGTCGCTCATTTCATTGCGGATAGTCGCCGGGCTTATCCCCAGATCATATTTTCTGGCAATGGTTCTTGAACCTACCGGCTCAGCAGTGGAAATATAATCTTCAATTATAATCTGAAGAATTTTTTTCTTTCTTTCGTTTAACATAGGTTCATTCCAGTTCGCTGTTAGCACTCTAAACTGTCGAGTGCTAACAGCTTGATATAAGAATAACACCCACTATTATCCTTGTCAATAGTTTTTTTAGAAATTTTAAATTTTCACAAAAATTTCAAAAACTCTATTCCCCACGGCCATTCCCTGCCTGCTCAAACGCAAACGTCCGGCCTCCGCATCGTAAATCAGCAGTCCCTTATCCAAAAAAGATGCCATTTCCTGTGCAAATCTCTCCATTATATCTATGTTAAAGCGTTTTTCTACCTCTTTCAGATCTACCCCTTCTGCCATGCGCAGCCCGAGGAACATGAATTCCCCTATTTTTTCATCCAATGTAAGATATTCAGTATTATAAGAAAAATCATTCCGCTGTGCCTGCGTAATGTATTGCACTACGCTTGCCGTGCCTGTCCTGCGTTTCCCTCCGCCAAAACTACAGGCAGCAGCGCCAAATCCCCGGTAGGGGAAATAGTGCCAGTATACTGTATTATGCCTGGCAATGCGGCCGTTTTTTGCATAATTTGAAATTTCATAGCGGTTATACCCTTCTTTTTCCAGCATTTCCTGCAGGAGACTGTACATAGCAAAAACATCATCATAGCACGGAAGTATGACTGCCTTACTGCCGACAAGCCTTGTCAGAGGAGTATTTTCCTCTAAAGTCAGCCCGTATGCGGAAATATGCTCTGGGTTAAAGCCGATTACATCCTTTAGCGTCTGCCTCAGACTTTCAATATCCTGCCCTGGCAGACCATACATTATATCGGCACTTATATTATCAAATCCAGCTTTTTCAGCCATTCCCATGGCTTCCCTCGCCTCTGCTGCGGTGTGAATGCGCCCGATGGCTTTCAGTTCGCCGTCATTTAACGACTGTATCCCGAAACTTATTCGGTTAAACCCAAGCCTGCTGAAAAAGCGCAGTTTTTCAAAAGTAACGGTGCCAGGATTTGCTTCAATGGTCTTCTCCGATAAATTATCCCACATACCACGTTTCTGCATGGTATCTGCTATTTTCGCCAGAAATGTTTCAGGCAACAGTGAAGGCGTGCCGCCACCGAAATAGACAGTAGGTCTTTCAGTAATTTCCATTTTTCCGTCGGCAACAATTTCCCTGCATACGGCATTTGTATAAGCATCCATTATCTCCCTGTCAGGGCATGTGAATGAAACAAAATCGCAGTACAGGCATTTTTGCAGACAGAAAGGAATATGCACATAAATCCCCTGTACCCTATGCCATAATTCCCTTTTATTTTCCAGTCCTGCAATATTTTTTCCCACCGCTTTATTTCTCCTGCCCCGATAAAATTATTTACACACTCCCGATATTTTCGTTGCCAAATCAGAAAATACCTCTAAAATATTGACTTATGCAAATACTTTAGAGGTATCATAATTAGGGTAATTACGTCTTAAATAGCTGCTTCAACAGCTTCGGTCATCTTTTTAACATATTCATAAACATATTTGGGGGAATCTTCACCATATTCTTCAATAATTTTTTCTATGGCACTCCCCACTATGGCCCCGTCGCTTACTTTTGCCATGTCGTATGCCTGCTTGGGTTCCGCAATACCAAATCCCACTGCAGCTGGGACATGCGTAGCTTTACGCACTTCTTCCACGATTGTCTTCATGTCAGTGGTAATATTGCTGCGGATGCCTGTAACCCCAAGGGATGATACCAGATAAACATATCCTTCCGCCTGGCTGGCAATCATTTTTATCCTGTCTTTGGATGTTGGAGCAATAAGCGGAACAAGCGCAACCTGATACTTTTTGCTGAAAGGCAGGAATTACTCCCTCTCTTCAAAAGGCGTATCGGGGATGATTACTCCGTCCACGCCCACATCCTTACAGCGGGCAAAGAATTTTTCACAGCCGTAGACATAAATGGGGTTGGCATATGTCAAAAATACGAACGGCACATCTGTATCCCGACGCGTTTCCTTCAGCATGTCGAAAATCTTGTCAGTGGTTGTTCCTGCAAAAAGGGCACGGATATTAGCCCTTTGAATAACCTTGCCTTCCGCTATCGGATCGGAAAAAGGAATGCCTATCTCAACAATACTCGCTCCTGCCTTGGCTATCGTAAGAATTAATTTTTTTGTCATCTCCAGGGATTGATCTCCCGCTGTTATAAAACTTATAAAAATCTTTTTCTTCTCAGCAAAAACCTGTTCAAGCCTATTCATGCAAATCCACCCCCATATAACGTGCAATAGCTGCCACATCTTTATCCCCGCATCCAGAAATGTTAATGACCATAATCTTGTCTTTGCCCATGGTTGGCGCCAATTTCATGGCATAAGCAACAGTATGGGCACTTTCAACGGCAGGAATAATCCCTTCCATTTTTGACAAATAACTGAATGCATCCACCGATTCCTTATCAGTTGCCGATACGTACTCCGCACGACCAATATCATGCAGATATGCATGTTCCGGCCCTATCCCAGGATAATCAAGTCCTGCGGAAATAGAATATACTGGTGCAATCTGTCCGTATTCGTCCTGCAGGAAATAAGATTTCATTCCATGGAAAATACCAATAGTGCCATTGGCAATTGTAGCCGCATTTTCCGGAGTATCAACACCACGACCTGCCGCTTCAACGCCAATAAGGTGCACGTCTTTTTCCTTAATAAAATCATAGAAGATTCCCATGGCATTGGACCCGCCGCCTACACATGCAAGTACCACATCCGGCAACCGCCCTTCTACTGCGAGAATTTGCTCCCGTACCTCTTCGCCAATAATCTTCTGGAAGTCGCGTACCATCTCCGGATATGGATGCGGCCCCATAACGCTGCCGAGTACACAATAAGTGTCTTCCACTCTCTCAGTCCATATGCGCAGGGCTTCATTTACGGCATCCTTCAAAGTCTGGGTGCCGCTTTCCACCGGTACTACCTTGGCTCCTAAAAGCTCCATTCTGAATACATTCAGGGCCTGCCTCTCGGTATCTTCCTTGCCCATATACACGACGCATTCCATATCCATAAGTGCAGCTGCGGTAGCCGTGGCTACACAGTGCTGGCCTGCACCTGTTTCTGCAATGATACGTTTTTTGCCCATCTTTTTAGCCAGCAGGGCCTGCCCCAGCACATTATTTATTTTGTGGGCTCCAGTATGATTCAGATCCTCCCTTTTTAAATAAATCTTTGCTCCGCCGAGATCTTTCGTCATTCTCTCCGCATAATATAGTAACGACGGTCTGTTTGCATAATCCCTGTATAATTTCTTTAATTCCTCGTTAAACTGCGAATCATTTTTGTAAAACTCATAAGCCTGCTGCAGTTCCAGCACAGCGTTCATTAATGTTTCCGGGATATACTGCCCTCCATGGGCTCCGTATCTTCCATTATTCATTGTCTGCTCTCCTCACTTTTTTGATAAATTCTTCTATTTTAATGGCATCTTTCAATCCGTCTGTTTCCACTCCGCCGGAAACATCTATGCCAAAGGGGTTTATTTTTTTTATATCCCAAATATCTGCCGCTGTAAGCCCGCCGGCAATAAAATACGGTTTAGTCACGACATAGTCCCTTAAAATACACACATCAAACTGAATGCCGCTGCCTCCGTACCGTCCATTTACATAAGTATCAAAGAGAAAATAATCGCAGGAATAATTTCCTACCTCCAGGAGTGATTCCTTATCCTTTACCCTTACCGCCTTAATTACCGGCAGGGCAATTTCTGCTTTCAGCTTTGCACAGTAGGCATTATCCTCATCTCCGTGCAACTGCACATAGTTTATAATTCCCTGTTCAGCCAGTTTCTTTATGCGGCTTATTTTTTCATTCACAAAAACACCAACTGCAGAAATTTCCGGATTCAACATTTTTTTTAGTTCGAATGCCTGATCGTCACTTACCTGTCTTTTACTCTTAGCAAAAACAAAGCCTATAAAATCAGACCTGAAAATATTTACGCACTTGATGTCTGCCGGACGGCTGAGACCGCAAATCTTAACCTTCATCGTAGCTCACCACACAATTCTTTAAGCGTTTCCCGAGCATCTCCAGCCCGCATCAATGCCTTGCCTATGAGGGCTACCTCAATACCTGCAGCATTCAGTTCTTTTACTGCCGCGGCAGATATAATCCCGCTTTCCGCCACAAAAATCTTTCCTGCAGGCATCTTCTTTCTAAGGTTCAGACTGTTACCTACATCCACCGAGAAATCCTGCAGATTACGGTTATTTACGCCGATGATCTCTGCACCAGATGCTAAAGCCATCTCCATCTCGTTTTAATTATGGGTTTCCACTAGGGCCGCAAGAGATAGTTCTTTTGTAAGATGAAGATATTCGCCAAGCTGTCCTGCACTTAAAATACTGCATATAAGCAGTACCGCATCTGCGCCTATGGTCTTTGCCTCATAAATCTGATATTCGTCAACAGTAAAATCCTTGCGCAGAATTGGCAGGGTAACCGTTTTTCTTATATTGCGTAAATATTCATCATTTCCAAGAAAGAATTCCGGTTCTGTAAGACAGGATATCGCTGCAGCCCCGCCATCTTCGTATTCTTTTGCTTTTTTTAAATAAATATCTGAAAAATCTGCAGCAATCACTCCTTTTGAAGGAGATGCCTTCTTCAGTTCTGCGATGATTTTGAAGCCTTCTTTCGTCAAAGCTTCCACAAAATCCCTTCCAGGAGGAAGGCTCTCTGCCTTACTCCGCATGCATGCAGAACTTTTCTTTGCTTTCAGTTCTGCTATTCTATTTTTAGTCGCTTCCGTGATTTTATCCAAAATCATATCTGTGCCACCACTATTTCAGAGCATTGGTCATTTCAACAAATTTCTCCATAACTTCAAGTGCCTTGCCGCTATCAATCATCTCTTCCGCCAGCTTCACACACTCTTTCATAGTCCCTTTACCTGCCAGATAAAGACCTGCACCAGCGTTCAGGAGAATAACATTACGCTTTGCACTGCGTTCTTTGCCGCTTAAAATATTTTTAGTTATAGCGGCATTCTCATCCGCTAGGCCGCCTACCAGTTCATCCATGCTGCAGCGGGGCAGTCCCAGATCCAAAGGCTCAAGCTCATATTCCTTAAATGTCCCGTTATCAATTTCTACAACAGTATTAGCGGCGCTGACCGTCAGCTCATCCAGACCATCGTTGCTGTATACAACCATACCGCGTTTTGCGCCAAGATTACTGAGCACCCTGGCCAGAGGATTAACCAATGCCTTATCATAAACACCAAACAGCTGTATGCTGGCAAAAGCAGGATTAGAAAGCGGCCCGATAATATTGAAAACAGTCCTTATTCCTATCTCCTTGCGTACTGGTCCGGCAAAGCGCATAGAAGCATGATACTTCTGTGCGAATAAGAAACACATATTAATCTTTTCAATCAATTCTTTGTTTTTAGCTGCATCCAGTTCAATATAGGCTCCAAGAGCTTCCAGTACATCTGCAGCACCGCTTTTGCTGGATACGCTGCGGTTGCCGTGTTTAGCAACCTTCACACCTGCTGCCGCAATAACAAAAGCACTGGTCGTGGAAATATTAAAGGTATTGGCACAGTCGCCACCTGTACCTACGATTTCCAGAACATCTTCATTAACGGTAACTCTCGTACACATTTTGCGTGTCACCCTGGCGCACGCCGTTATTTCTTCAATAGTCTCGCCTTTCATTCTAAGGGCCGTAATCAGGGATGCTATCTGGGCATTGGTCGCATTGCCTTCCATGATTTCCCGCATGGCCCCTGACATTTCCGCATCATTCAAATCCTCATACATAGCCAACTTGTTAATTGCTTCTTTCATCCTCTGTTATTTCTCCAAGCAGTTAATAAAGGTTAAACGTAAAGCTGTCGTAATTATCGATTATCAGTAACATCTTATCCATCCTCTGCCTCCAGCTGCATTGCTTTTATACAGGCACCGGCTTTATTTACGGTTTCCTGATATTCATTTTCCACCACGGAATCTGCAACAATCCCGCCTCCAGCCTGAACGTATACCATATTATCTTTCTTTATCATTGTGCGGATGGTAATGCAGATATACATATTCCCGCCAAAATCCAGGTACCCCATCCCGCCGCCGTATACACCGCAGCGCTCAGGTTCCAGTTCATCTATGATTTCGCAGGCCCTTATTTTAGGAGCACCACTTAATGTACCGGCCGGGATCACCGCTGCAAGAGCAGACAGTGCATCTTTGTCTTCTTCAAGTCTTCCCGTAACCTTGCTTGTTATATACATAACATGGGAAAAGCGTTTAATGCTTTTATATTCAGTTACCTTAACACTCCCAAATTCACTTACCCTGCCAATATCATTGCGGCCTAAGTCAACCAGCATATTATGTTCCGCAATTTCCTTCTCATCTGAAAGAAGCTCGTCTTCCAGGGCTTTATCATCAATTGCTGTAGCACCGCGCTTCCTGGAACCGGCAATCGGCATACTGACAATTTCCCTGCCAATGACCTTAACCAGGGTTTCAGGTGAACTTCCTGCAATTTTCAGATCGTCGTTATGCAAAAACACCATATATTGGGAAGGGTTTGTCATTCTTAAATAACGGTAAGCATTGAATAAGCTGTCATGATATTCCGCACTGAATTTCTGGGAATAAACTATCTGGAAGGCATCTCCGTCCGTTATATAATCTTTGCACCGCAGTACATTTTTGCGGTACTGTTCCTTCGTCTGGTTGGATTTGAATTTTCCCAGCTTTGCTAGCTGCGGTTTAAGCGGCTGCACAGGCTGCATAATCATCTCTTCCATGGACGCTATTTCGCGCTGTGCCTTGGCATAATTTACTTCTGGGTTATCCGTTTTGATGTTTACCATTACAAATATTTTCTGCCGCAGATGGTCAAATGCAATAAGCTTATCAAAAAGCCGAAGATCAACATCCGGAAATTCTGCGGCTCGTTTTTTATTTACTTTCATGTCCGGTTCACAGTAACGTATAAAGTCGAAGCCGAATGTCCCCACCAATCCGCCAGTAAATGTAGGCAGGCCACCTATCTGGGGCGCTTTGTATTCTTCCAGTATGCCGCGTATGCAACTAAGAGGATCGGTTTCTTCAAATTTTACTGCCGCACCGCTTATGATTTCAGCTTTTTTGTCCGTAATCTTCAGGCGCAGAACAGGATCATACCCGATAAAAGAATATCTGCCCCAATACTCACCGCCTTCAATACTTTCGATAAGGAAGTAATTCCTGCTGCTGCCGCGGATATTGTTTAAAAAAGCCAGCGGCGTGAGCATGTCGGCGAAACATTCCTTAGCCACGTGAACAGCCTTATATTCTTTCCCGTAGGATTTTACCTGCTCCAATGTTAGATTCAACAATTTTATCACCTCACAAAATTATCTATTACTGATTAAAAGCATATAAAAAAGCCTGTCCCTGAATAATTCAAGGACAGGCTATAATTATAAACCTGCGGTACCACCTTGTTTCGCTGTTTCCAGCGCACTTAAGCAGAGTGCCATCACACCCCTCACCCTTAACGCAGATGATACGTCTCAGAATACTCTCACAGGCTTTACCTGCAGTTTCACTGCACCCTCAACGGTCCATTTATCAAACTGCATTCTATCCGGCTCCCAACTTCCCGGACTCTCTGTAAGCGCATCTTTTGACTTGATCTCCGTATCATAGGTTTTGTGGTCACTTTTAACTTGTAATCAGTCTACCATTTATTCAAATATTCGTCAATAGATTTTTTCTGAAAATATATCGAAAATTTTTCTGTCATATTTTATTAAAGTATTTATATCAGTTGTTTTATGCTCCAAGATAAGTCTATTTGCCTGTCCTTCCCCTCTTTGTAAAAGGCTTTCCTTCCTTGCATAATGAGCAATCCTCAGGTGAAAAAATTTCAACATCCAAATGCAGCAGCGCTTCCGTGCGGATACCGAAATCAACCTTGCCGCCACTGCGGTCGACAAGAAGTCCTACTCCTACCAGTTCGCCGCCCTGCTCTTTTACAACATCCATAACCTCTCTCACACTGCCACCTGTAGTTACGATATCCTCAACTACCAGCACGCGCATGCCTGGTTCAATATGAAAACCTCTCTTTAATGTCATCTTGCCGTTTTCACGCTCAGTAAAGATTGCTCTTGTCCCAAGGGCTTTGCCTACCTCATGTGACAGCAGTATGCCTCCCGTAACGGGCCCAACTACTATTTCCACATTGGCATCCGCATAACGCCTGGCAATCTCCTGACAAAGTTTCTCGGTATATTTCGGATGCTGCAACACATTAAATTTTTCAACATACATCGGACTGTGCAGCCCGCTGGTCAGCAGGAAATGCCCGTGCAGCACCGCCTGGGTTTCTTCAAGCATCTTCATTGCATCTTTTTCTTCCAGCATTTTTTACACTCCTTTTATTTCCGACGCTATCGCTTCTGCAGCAGCCCGTCTGTTTTCCGCCTTAGTAACTGGGCGTCCCACTACTATATGTGTCGCACCGTTCTTTAAAGCTGCAACAGGCGTTGCTACCCTGCTCTGATCATCCAGTGCCGCTCCTACAGGCCGCACACCAGGAGTAACTATAAGAAAATCCTTCCCGCATGCCTTACGGATGGCTGCAGCTTCTTTCGGGGATGCGACCACACCATCCATCCCGGCCTCTTTTGCCAGAGAGGCAAGCGCTATTACCTGTTCTGCAATTGTATTTTTGTAATTCAAATCGTCAAACTGCGTTTTATCCATGCTTGTCAGTACCGTAACAGCCAGAAGCTTTGGCGGATTCTTTCCTTCTTTAACGGAAGCTTCACGCACTGCTGCTGCGGCTTCAAACATCATTTTTCTGCCGCCAATGGCGTGAAGATTCAACATATCCGTCCCAAGGAATGAAAGTACGGTCATGGCATGTGCCACGGTATTCGGTATATCCTGCAATTTTAAATCAAGAAATACTTTCTTCCCTTCCTGTTTTAAAAAGCTGATGATTTCATTGCCTGCGGCATAATACAGTTCCATGCCCACTTTATAATAGCTTACGCTTTCTCCAAGCTCCCGCATGCATTCTTTTGCTTCTTCCGACGTCGGGAAATCTAGGGCAACTATCAAACGGTCATCACATTCCATCTTCGCTGCCTCCTCATTTTTTATAGTAAGGCATACTTTCTTTCCCTTCAGGCAGTGCCTGCCCAATGATTTCCGTCACGGTTTTCATACCGTGCCGGTCAAGATATTCCAGCATACCTTCAGCAATAGTCTCTGCAATATCAGGTTTTACAAAGTTTGCCGTACCGACTGCTACGGCACTGGCACCTACCAGCATGAACTCTATGGCATCTTCGGCACACATGATTCCGCCCATTCCTATAATAGGCACACCCACCGCCTGAGCCACCTGATAGCACATGCGGACTGCCACTGGTCTTACGGCAGGACCGCTAAGCCCGCCTACAATATTCCCCAGTACGGGTTTCCTGCGTTCTATATCAATTTTAGTTCCCATAAGCGTATTGATCAAGGATATAACATCAGTGCCTGCATCCTCCACGGACTTTGCCATGGACACTATATTCGTAACATTAGGTGACAGCTTTGTAATAACCGTCTTTGATGTGGCAGCCTTTACTCGGGATACGACATCCGCAGCTGCTTCAGGGCATGTACCGAAAACTATCCCTCCTTCTTTGACGTTGGGACAGGATATGTTTATTTCCAGCGCATTTACTCCGTCTACATTAAGTTTTTCTGCAACTTGCCCATATTCCACTGGGGTGTGTCCGTAAATATTAACAATTACTGGTACACCATAACGCCGCAGCTGAGGCAGAGTATTCTCAATAAAATAATCAACACCAGGATTTTCCAGCCCAATGCTGTTCAGCATTCCGGAAGGCGTTTCAACAGTCCTCTGCCCGGCATTTCCTGCAGATGGCAGCAACGATATTCCTTTTACAGTTACAGCTCCCACTTTTTCCAAATCAAGAAAATCACTGAATTCCAGGCCAAACCCGAACGTTCCGGAACCCGTGGTAACAGGCGTCTGCATTTTCAGCCCAGCCAGTTCTACGGCCAGACGTCCGTCGTATAAGGATTTTACCATTCCATGACCTCCTCTGCCAAGAATACCGGGCCGTCAGTGCATACTTTCAGGCGCTTCCCAATGCCCTGGAAAGAGCAGGATAGACATGCTCCTAAGCCACAGGCCATATATTTTTCCAATGAAACCTGGCATTTTATACCTGCCTTAATACATTCAGCGGCTACTGCTTTCATCATTGGTACTGGGCCGCATGCATAGACACAGTCATATTCTCCCTGCAGCATCTGTGGTAGAAGTTCCATTACGGTGCCTTTTGTATCTTCGCTTCCATCATCTGTGGTAATCAGAATTTCCCGGCACATTTTTCCATACAGGCTGCGCCAGAAAAGTTCCTCCCTATTGCGCCCGCCCATCAGTAAATCTGCTCTTCCTTCTAATTTGTCTGCCAGAAACAGCAGCGGTGCAAGACCCAGTCCTCCTCCTACCAGCAACGGCTTTTTCGCACTTAAATCAAATCCTTTTCCTAAAGGACCAACTATGCTTAAGGTATCACCTTTACAGGCTTCTGCGAGAATTTTCGTAGCATCACCGATAATCCGGTAAATCATAGAAAACGTACCTTTTTCCATGTTTGCTCCTGCTATACCCAGCGGTCTGCGCAGCAGCGGCATGGTATTTCTGCATACCTGCACGTTGACGAACTGTCCCGGTTCTGCCTGCCGTACTATTTCCGATGCATAAACCTCTATTAATTTGGTGCTGCTGCTTAGGAAGCTCTCTTCCGTAATCTTCGCGTCAGCAATAGTTTTTGCCATGTTTAATCCTCCAAATTAAGATCCTGCAGGGCTACGACACTCACTATCCGGCGGCGGCGCATAGCACTCATGACATGTTGCAGTTCACTGGCAGTATCAAGAGATGTAAGGCATGCTATTGCATACTCGACTGTGGAACGCCTGATTTTAAAACCGTCCCTCTCAGCATCACGCCCGTGATTTGTGGTATTAATTACCATGCTGATGTGGCCTTCTTTAATGTCATCCAGAATATTTGGCTTCCCTTCACTTAATTTTACCGCCCTGCGTACATGTACGCCTTGTTTTTTAATATATTCGGCCGTACCGCCCGTAGCGATAATTTCGTAACCTAAATCTTCAAATCCTTTGGCAATATCTGCAGCTTCAGGTTTATCCATATCAACCACGGTAATTAAGATGGATCCTTCATGCGGCACATTAATCCCTGCAGCAATACATGCCTTGTATAGGGCGCGGCTATATTTATAGTCTACGGCCATTACTTCACCTGTGGATTTCATCTCCGGCCCGAGGGTAATATCAACATTGCTCATTTTGTTGAATGAGAACACTGGTGCCTTAACCGCATAGTAATCAGGGAAAAGCCTTAATCCAGGCTTATAACCCTGTTCTTTCAGTGACAGTCCCATGGCAGCCTTGGTAGCCACATTTACCATGGGAACCCCAGTAACTTTACTCAGGAAAGGCACTGTCCTTGAAGAGCGGGGGTTAACTTCAATCACGTACACATGATCATCACACACAATGTACTGAATATTGGTCATTCCCTTAACTTCTAGTCCAATAGCCATTTTATTGGTAAATTTTATTATGGTTTTAATCACGCTTTCGCTTAATGTACGGGGCGGATAAACCGCAATGGAATCCCCTGAATGAACGCCTGCCCTTTCCACATGTTCCATAATGCCCGGAAGCAGCACAGCCGTACCATCACAGATTGCATCAACCTCTACCTCCGTGCCAAGCAGATAATGGTCAACCAAGACAGGATGCTCTTTGGATGCTTTAACGGCGCTCGACATATAGTGTTTAAGTTCCTCATCATTATAGACGATTTCCATTGCCCGTCCGCCAAGCACGTAAGACGGACGCACCATTACCGGATAACTAACATCCGCTGCGGCTTTCAGGGCTCCTGCGGCATCAAATACCGTATGTCCCTTCGGTCTTGGGATATCGCATGATGTAAGCAGCTCGTCAAAACGTTCCCTGTCCTCAGCACGGTCAATGCTGTCAACGCTGCTGCCTAAAACCTTCACGCCAGCCTCTGACAGAGGACCTGCCAAATTAATTGCGGTTTGTCCGCCAAATTGCACAATTACTCCTTCAGGCTGCTCCTTGTCAATTACATTCAGGACATCTTCTACAGTCAGCGGCTCGAAATACAGCCGATCGGAAATATCAAAGTCCGTGGAAACCGTCTCCGGATTATTGTTAATAATAACGGTTTCATAGCCCATTTCCTCCAGAGCCCAGACCGAATGGACGGAACAGTAATCGAATTCCACTCCCTGCCCTATACGGATGGGACCTGATCCCAGTACAACAACCTTTTTCCTATCACTGACGTCCACTTCATCCTCTGTAGCGTATGTGGAATAATAGTAGGGTGTTGCCGCCTCAAATTCCGCAGCACAGGTGTCAACCATCTTATAGGTTGGAATAATTCCATAGCCTTTGCGCAGATTGCGGATTTCCATCATTGTTTTCCCCGTAAAGGCTCCAATAACGTTATCGGCAAAGCCCATCTGTTTTGCCTTTAAAAGCAGTTCCCTGGTAAGTTCCTGGGTTTTTAATGCTTTTTCCATGTTTATGATATTACGAATCTTGACAAGATACCACTTGTCAATCATGGTGATATCGTAAATATAATCAATGCTTACTCCGCGGCGCAAGGCTTCTGCAATGACAAAGGCACGTTCATCATCGATGAGCTTAATGCGTTCTTTAATTTCCTCATCGCTTAAATTCCTGAGCTCAGGAATTTCCAAATGACTGAGACCGATTTCCAGAGAACGGACAGCTTTAAGGAGGGATGCCTCAAAGGTCCTCTCAATAGCCATAACTTCTCCGGTTGCCTTCATCTGTGTACCTAATGTACGGTCTGCAGTAACAAATTTATCAAATGGCCATCGCGGAAACTTTAAAACAATATAATCAATGGACGGCTCGAAGCAAGCCTTGGTCTTTTTGGTAACTGCATTTTCAATCTCATCTAGATTGTAGCCTACGGCAATTTTACTGGTAACTTTGGCAATCGGATAACCCGTGGCTTTGGAAGCCAGCGCTGAACTGCGGCTTACACGCGGATTAACTTCAATTACATAATAGTTTTCTGAATAAGGATCCAGAGCAAGCTGCACATTACAACCGCCGCATACCCCAAGCTCACGCACGATGTCAATAGATGCCTGGCGCAAAAGCTGTACTTCACGGTCATTTAATGTCTGAGCCGGTGCAACGACTATGGAGTCTCCAGTATGTACTCCCACGGGATCCATATTTTCCATGGAACATACCGTAATACAGTTATCTGCGGCATCCCTGATTACTTCGAATTCTATTTCCTTCCAGCCGGCAATGCTTCTTTCAATAAGACACTGGCTAATAGGGCTGTATCCCAAACCTTTATGGACAATCTCCACCAATTCATCTTCGTTATCTGCAATGCCTCCGCCAGTGCCGCCAAGTGTATATGCAGGACGTACAATAAGCGGATAGCCGATCTGTTTGCCGAATCCACAGGCCGCCCTCACTGTTTCAACAATTGTGCTTTCTGGAACAGGCTGATTAATCCTTTTCATGGTTTCCTTAAAGCATTCTCGGTCTTCGCCGCATTTTATGGCTGCAATCTGCGTTCCCAATAATTTAACCTTGTATTCGCTCAGAATCCCTTTTTCTCCAAGATCCATGGCCAGATTCAGGCCTATCTGCCCGCCTAAAGTTGCCAAAAGTGAATCAGGACGTTCCTGTTTAATCACTTTTTCCAAAAACTCGACATCCATAGGCTCAACATAAACACGATCTGCAATATTAACATCCGTCATGATTGTTGCCGGATTGCTGTTTACCAGTACAACCTCCAGCCCTTCTTCCTTTAACGCCCGACAGGCCTGTGTGCCGGCGTAGTCAAATTCGGCAGCCTGACCAATGATGATCGGGCCAGATCCAATGACAAGTACTTTTTTTACATCATTAAGCTTTGGCATGTTTATGACCCCCCATCATCTCAATAAAGCGTTGGAACAGAGCCTCATGGCCGCCAGGTCCCGGACAGGCTTCCGGATGATACTGAACGGCAAAGGTGAGATGATCTCCGTAAGCCAGTCCCTCAATAGTTCCATCGTTCATAGAAATATGCGTAATTTCAATGTTTTTGCCCCGCAGTGATTTCTCATCAACTGCATAACCATGGTTTTGGGAAGAAATGACAATTTTGCCATTTCTAAGCACTTTTACGGGCTGGTTTATACCTCGGTGCCCGAATTTCATTTTATATGTATCGGCACCATTAGCCAGGGCCAGCAACTGATGCCCCATGCAGATCCCGAAAATCGGCTTCTTACCTAGCATTTTTTTAATGTTTTCAATAACTTCAGGAACATCTTTCGGATCTCCGGGCCCGTTGGAGAGAAAAATTCCGTCAGGTCTTACCGATAAAATCTCCTCAGCGGATGTATATGCTGGGAAAACGGTGAGCCAGCAGTCAAAACTCTGTAGGTAGTTTAAGATACTCTGTTTTATCCCAAGATCCAGAACGGCCACGTGGTATTTGCCTTCACCCAGCGTATATTTTTCCGAAATAGTCACCTGCGCTATCTGGTCATGTACATCAGGTGTCGCCATAAGGGCATCAATTTCTTCCTGCGGAGTTTCTTCTGGTACGATAATTCCCTTCAAAACGCCATAATTACGTATTTTTCTTGTTATGGCACGAGTATCAACTCCGGTCAGCACTGGTACGTCCTGCTCCTTGAGAAACTGCCCTAAAGATTTCTCGCTGCGCCAGTTACTAGGATAATCGCACATTTCGCCGATTACATAGCCTCCAAAAAAAGATTTCCTTCCCTGATTGAACATGGGATTAATGCCGTAATTGCCCACCAGAGGATAGGTCATTACTACAATCTGGCCACAGAAAGACGGATCGGTCAGCATCTCTTGGTAGCCACTCATTCCGGTAGTAAAGACAACTTCACCAACTGCATTGTGGCTACCATAAAAATTGCCTTCATAAACACTGCCGTCTTTTAGGATTAATTCCCCTTTCCTTGCTATTTCGTGCATAATACACCATCTCGCATTACAAATTCGCCCGCCAGAAGCGTAGCCACAGCTTTGCCTTTGCATACTTTGCCTTCATAAGGTGTTGCCTTGCCGCGTGTATAAAATTTAGAGCTGTCCACGGTCCATTCCTTGTTCAAATCCATAATGGTAATATCGGCTATACTTCCCTCCTTTAAAGTACCACCGTTAATTTTGAAAAGTTTTGCCGGTTCACAGCTCATTTTACTGATAATCGTATTTAGATCAAATATTTTTGTATAATATAAATCTGTGAGAATTACTGCCAGGGAAGTTTCCAATCCGCAGAATCCGCATGGTGCGTATCTGAATTCCACATCTTTTTCCTCAGGAGCATGCGGGGCATGGTCAGTTACAATAGCATCAACGGTACCGTCAAGCACGGCGGCCCGTAAAGCCTCCACATGTTCTTTACTCCTCAGCGGCGGCGAAACCCTAGCAGCCGGATTGTACTTTATGCATGCTTCATCCGTAAGGGTTAAATGATGTACGGTAACCTCACTTGTTATATTAACTCCCCTCTTCTTTGCCTGCCGAACTATTTCGATGGCGCCTTTACTGGCCACATGGGCAATATGCACATGCGCCCCAGTATATTCAGCAATAAGACAGTCACGTGCAACAGCAATATCTTCTGCCACTGACGGTACACCTGGAACTCCAATACGTGCAGAAACCGCACCTTCATGCATATATCCCTCTGCGCCAAGTTCAGGATCAATTGCATGGCAAATTAACGGTTTGTCAAATGTCGTAACATATTTTGCAGCCAACGTAAAAAGTCTGCTGCTCTTCACATAGTGACCGTCATCAGAAAAAGCCATTACCCCTTTTTGTGCCATATCACCCATCTCAGCAAGCTCTTCTCCCCTTTCTCCCTTGCTTATGGCACCAATAACCTCAACATGCGCATAACCGTCAGCTGCAGCACGCTGTTTGATTCCTGAAATCACAATGGAGGTATCAATGACAGGCTTCGTATTAGGCATGCAAGCAACTGTAGTTACACCGCCTGCCGCAGCCGCTTTGGTTCCGCTAATAATATCTTCTTTAGCTTCCAGCCCCGGCTCACGCATATGGGTATGCACATCTATTAATCCCGGAGTCACAACTAAGCCGGCGGCATCAAATGTTTCACAATCAGCTAAAGTAAGCCCCTGACCAAGCTTTTTTATTTTACCATTTTCTATCAATATGTCAGTAACTGCATCAAGCTTCTGGGTGGGATCTACCACTCTGCCATTTTTAATCAATATTTTCAATGTACTTCCCTCCTATTAAAGTCAAGAATAAGAGTGCCATGCGTACGGCAACGCCATTCTGCACCTGAATACGTATGGCAGCATTATCGCAATAGCCTACTTCCCATGAAATTTCCAAGCCCCGGTTCATAGGTCCGGAATGCAGCACAATTACGTCCTCTTTGGCAAGTTTCAGACGATTTTCATTAATACCGAATATTCTGGCATATTCCCGAGGTGACGGGAACAGTCCTTTCTGCTGGCGTTCCAGCTGAATGCGCAGAACATCCACGACATCAGCTCCTTCAATAGCATCTTCCACCCTTTTATGCACCGTAACGCCAAGAGTCTCTATGTCATGCGGCATCAAAGTCATAGGACCTGCTACATGTACGTCCGCCCCCATTTTAGTCCAGGCCGCAATATTCGTACGTGCCACACGGCTGTAAAGGATATCCCCTATGATGGCCATCTTCATGCCCTTAAGATCCTTGCCATTTTCGCGTATCGTAAACATATCCAGCAGCCCCTGCGAAGGATGGGCGTGAGCCCCGTCACCTGCGTTAATTACTACAGGGGTAGCAATATCTGCAGCATATACAGCGGCTCCTTCAATGGGATGCCTCATTACAATAGCATCGCAGGCCATGGACTGTACTGTAAGAATGGTATCCCGCAGGCATTCCCCCTTTACGACACTAGATGATGCCGTAGTGACATTTACTACATCGGCGCCAAGATATTTCCCCGCCAATTCAAAAGATGTCCTAGTTCTTGTGCTGGGTTCATAAAACAAATTTATAATTGATTTTCCCCGCAAATAAGGAGCTTTTTTTATATCCATTTTCATTATTTTTTTCATTTCTGCAGCTGTCTGCAGAATGAGCTCGATTTCTTCAACGCTAAGGCTTTCCAGATCGAGTATATCCCTGCCGCTGAGAGATACAGTTGCTTTAGCCATTAATTTTACCTCCAATTTTGCATAATAAAAAAACCTTCTTGTCCCGTGCCGGTACAAGAAGGCCGCTAGATATCGCTAAGAGTCTACCTTGAAGTCTCACAGGACTTTTTTAAAGGTATAAATTTTACATCTATATTTTACCACCGATATAGCACATTCGTCAAATTTTTTTTGCCATTAATTTTCAAAAAACAGCTGAATCGCCCCTGTGATGGGCCTGCTAGCTGTTCTTTGTCTTTTTTCCAATCAAAAATGATCTCAGCCATACTGCTGTACCGCAAAATACGGCTCAATAACATAGCTGCTGCCAAAGAAGCCACTGCAAGCAGCAGATAAGAAAAAATGACTTTTTTCACCGTCATTACAATCCAATGATTTATGCAGAAACCGGTAATTATATCTAACAGCATAGGATGTATAAGATAAATGATCAGGGAATACTTCGAAATCAGCTGTAAAGCCGAAAATAATATGTCCTTGCGCGGCAACCGCCCCATAAGCATACAGAAAAAAGCAATGCTCGCCAAAGTGTAAAAAAGTCCCTGCAGACTAAGCTGGTGATAAGTATTTGCCAGCATTGGCAATGTGTAATTCAAATTATTATAAGCATACAGACAGCTTCCTAAAAGCCATGCAATGAAAACTATATAAGTCGCCGTCACTATACCCAGGTTCATGTTTATACGGTCCATAAACTGACTGCCGTAAATCGCAGCCAAAGCGCCGGCTATAAAAACCAGCATATAATGCAGAGGTAAATAATTCGGGCGGTAGATAAAAAAGCTCTTGATAATCTCGTTCCAGCCGCTTACATCTATACCTGGGTGGGCTGTCCAATAATTAAAGCCCAACTTGAAACAAAGCAGCAGAAAAAGACCTGTTCTAATACCATGTTTCTCTATCTGCTGCACCAATATTTTCCACAG
Organism: Phascolarctobacterium sp.; assembly: GCA_021201965.1. Lineage (GTDB taxonomy): Bacteria > Bacillota > Negativicutes > Acidaminococcales > Acidaminococcaceae > JAJQAO01. Next base: position 5,484 of record JAJQDY010000004.1, on the reverse strand, counting down.
TGGGAAAAATGCATAAAACCATATCAAAATAACCATGAAATACAGATGGTAACAGCTCCAGCCGAAAAAAGTTTTGAACAGATTTCGGGAATGTCCAATTTCAACGAATCTTACAGGAGAAAAATGATAAAAATACAACAGATACAACAACGACCAACTAAGATAAGGAATACCGACACGGCAGAATCTTTCTTTTATAAAATCCACATATTTTTCATAGGTTTTAATATGATAAAAAAGACCATAGCCTGAAATAAAAAAGAAGAAGGGTACACTATAACGAGAAAGCACCTTCAGAAAAACATATCGCCAAAAATTGCCTGCAGCAACAGCAAGGGATCCTGCATGAATGACAATAATTCCCAGCATGCAGACACTGCGCAGATTATCAATGACAGGATTTCGCATAAGCCTTCACTACCCTGCTTCTGCTCCAATAAAATTATTTTTGGCAGCTGAAGCTTATTATTTTAAATTGACATTACCCTCATAAACTATTCCAGCCACTGTATCAACCGTGACAAGCTGCCCGTCTTCCAATGTTGAAACTGCATTCTGCACTCCTACAATAGCAGGAATTCCGAAAGTTAACCCCACAATGGCAGTACTGGACGTTAACCCGCCCTCTTCAGCAATGATTGCCGCAGCTTTTTGAGAAGCTGTCTGCACGAATTCATCATTCAGGACATCTACAACAAGGATGTCACCTTTCTGCAGTTTCTCATTAAAGTCACTTTCAGTATTCGCCTTGCATATTCTGCCATTTACGGAAATTTTGCCAATGCCGACTCCGTTTACTAATCTCTTTCCCACATTAACCACCTTAATAAGATTTGTACTTCCGGGAGTGCCTATGGGAACTCCGGCTGTAATGACCACAGTTGCTCCGCCTTTAATAACGCCATTTTCCAGTGCACACTGCATTGACAGATCTATCATTTCGTCAGTATTAGTAGAAAAAGGCCCTATCAATGGCCGCACTCCCCAATATAACTGCATTGCGCGTACTTTTTCAGGTCTGCGCAAAACAGCAATGACATCTGACTGCGGTCTGTATTTGGCAATCATTCTTGCCGTAAAACCGGATTCCGTAATGGTTAAAATTGCATCGGCGTGAATTTCCTGTGATATATGTGCACTGGCATGGCTGACTGCCTCAGCAGGATGCATATACCCGCCGCATTCGTTGCTGTTGACAAGCTGCGCATAGTTCAGGGCCTCTTCAGTCCTTTCCGCAATTTTAGCCATCGTTTCTACCGCTTCAAGTGGATATTTACCAGAAGCAGTCTCACCGCTTAACATAATTACATCGGTACCATCGAAAATAGAGTTTGCCACGTCACTGGCCTCAGCGCGTGTTGCACGATAGCTATTTATCATACTCTCCAGCATCTGCGTGGCTGTAATGACAGGTTTGCCGACCGCATTACAACGGGCAATAATCTTTTTCTGCACCAGAGGCACTTCCTCTGATGGAATTTCAACGCCCAGATCTCCACGGGCAACCATCACGGCGTCTGAAGCCTCAATTATTTCGTCAATATGCTGTACCCCAGCTTCATTTTCAATCTTTGAAATTATTCCAATACCTGAACCTGCTTCTTCCAATACTCTGCGTATGGCACGAACATCATCAGCTTTCTGTACAAATGAAGCAGCAATGTAATCCATATCATGAGCGGTTGCAAATAAAATATCCTTTCTGTCCTGCTCGGAAAGAAACGGAAGGTTACGCTCTATTCCCGGGCAAGCTACGCACTTGCGGGAACTTAGCTCACCGCCATTTATCACTTTGGTCCATATTTTGCAACCGTCAATGGAAGTGACTTCCAGAGACAATAGCCCGTCTGCCAGTAAAATCATACTTCCCGGCTTTACTTCATCCGGCAATCCTGTATAATTTACGGAAGCCATATCAGCATTTCCTGTAATATTCTCAGTTGTCAGGCAGAATGTATCTCCTTCATTCAAATATACTTTATCTTCAGCAAAAAGTCCTAGTCTCACCTCCGGTCCTTTTGTATCTGCGATGGTAGCGATTATCTTTCCGGCTTTTTTTGCCGCCTGTCTCACTAAATCTAGCCGCACCGCATGATCCTCATGCGAACCATGTGAAAAATTGAAACGGGCCAGATCCATTCCAGCCCTCATCATTTTTTCAAGCAGCTCTATATCATCCGTGCTTGGCCCCATAGTACAAATAATTTTAGTTTTCTTCATGGTTCTGCACCCCTTGATTGCTCTTGAAATTTATATTTAATTAACAATTCTACAGTAATACACCTAAAAACACACATTTTCTTAACAAACAGATCATGACTGTTTGTATTTTTTTATTTTATCAATAAGCTTCGGCAAAATCTCACAGGCATTACCTACAATACCGTACTGGGCCACCTTAAATATCGGAGCACTGGCATCTTTATTTATGGCAATTATAATGTCTGAAGCATTCATTCCAGCAAGATGCTGAATAGCTCCCGATATTCCGCAAGCAAAATAAATTTTGGGAGTTACGGTCTTCCCTGATTGGCCCACCTGCTTCGAATGAGGAATCCAGCCTTCGTCAACAATGGCACGCGAACATGCGACAGAAGCATTTTCGAACAACGCAGCCAATTCTTCCAGCAGCTTAAAATTGTCAGGGCATCCCATTCCACGCCCGCCAGAGCAAATAACCGATGCATCCTCTATTTTAATATCACCGCCGGCAGTAAGGGTTTCCTTTTTCAGCAGTTTTACTCGGGATTCAACGCTTTCACAAACAAAATCTATAATCTCGCCAGTGTGCGATAAATCTTCTTCCAGCGCTTTGAATACTTTCGGATGTACCGTACCCATCTGCGGACGATGATTCTCACAGACAATAGTTGCAAGAATATTACCCCCCAAAGCCGGCCTGGTCCACTTCACTATATCGGTGTCATGATCTATATCAATCTCCGTGCAGTCAGCACACAGTCCTGTCCTGAGTCTGGCAGCCACACGCGGTGCAAAATCACGTCCATCGGCAGTAGATCCAAACAAAACAACCTTTGGTTTATATTCATCAACCAGGCGGCAAAAAGCGGTCACGTACAAATCAGTATTGTAGTCGGCATACTGCTGCCCTGTAATACAGTAAACCTTGTCAGCACCTGCGGCAATTAATTTCTGCGGCACATCCCCTTTTTCCGGGGAAAATAATATGGCGCAGCATTTTTCCCCAACCTTGGCAGCCAGTTTTGCTGCGGCACTTAATAATTCGTAAGCTACTTTTGCCGGTTTGCCGTTTTCAAACTCAACTGCAACCCAAACATCGTGTCCTGCCGCATTATCAGGCCTTTCTGCAACTTTTTTCTGAGAAATGGCTACAATAGCTTCCACTGGGCATTCGTTTATGCAAGATCCACAGGAAATACATTCTTCTTCCTTAATCCGTGCCTTATTATCTTCCATTTCCACAGCACCTACCGGACAGGTAGCAATACAAGATTCACAACTAATACATTTTTCTCTGTCTATGCCAATTGCCATACTTATTTCACCTCAGCGCGTAATAATTTGAGCCTGGACAAGTTTTTCAAATAACATGTCCACAGCTTTATCTGCATCTTCTTCATTAATAATTTCACTTTGCACTACCGAAACCTCTGGTGTGAAAACTTTTATTACCTTAGTTGGAGAACCAGTTAATCCGATAATGGCAGTGTTAAGCTTCAGGTCTGTTGCACTTACGACAGGGATTTCTGTTTTGCGGGCTTTCATTTTTCCTTTGATGCTAGCAAAACGTGGTTCTTTATCGGATTTAGTCACAGTTACCAAAAGCGGTGCCTGACAAGATAAAGTCCGGGCAGTACTTTCATTTTCTCTTTCTATAATAAAAGTATCATTTTCATATTTTATTGTTAATGAGCCGGTAATTTGCGGAATAGACAGATGTTCCGCCATTTCCGGTCCGACCTGGGCCGTATCTCCGTCAGCTGACTGTTTGCCGCATAGGATCAAATCATAGTCCCCAATATGTTGCACTGCAGCAGCCAGTGCCATACTTGTAGCCAGAGTATCCGATCCCCCTAAAGCTGGATCACTGACCAGAAGAGCATCATCTGCCCCCATGGCAATGGCTTCTTTTAATATATCAGCTGCCTGCGGCAGACCCATTGTAAGAGCCGTTACCTTGCCTCCGAATTTATCTTTCAGCTCTAGAGCCGCTTCTAAAGCTTGTCTATCAAATTGGTTCATGATATTTTCCACGCCACTACGTATCAAAGTATGGGTTTCGTGGTCTAATTTCACGGTTTCAATATCCGGTACCTGTTTCAGGCAAACTATGATATTCATTTACGTCCTCCTTGTATTACAATGCAAAATATTTTTTTCATTGTACCATTTTTACGGTTATTCTTGCAAGTCTCTCCTCTATTTTACCGCTCTCAAAGCAGTTAATAGCAGATGCTGTTAACTTCAACAATATTAACTATAACAACTATTTACAGTTTAAAAAATGTATATAAAACACTTAGGCCCGCCGCAATGAAGGGCGAGCCTTGTAGTAGTAAATAAATTGTTATTTTTCTTTCATGTAAATATTCATTCCTGGAACAGCACCATTTACTCAATTAGCAGCATATGCTTTGCTAATATTCTCCATCAGATTGAAATATACAGACCAATAATTAGCGCCTTCAGTCTACGCTCTTACAGCATATTCCACTGCATATTCTTTATAACCAGAAACCTCAGCAAATGGTTCCGGATCCGTTAATACATCTAGAGTAACAGTCATAGCATCGTGCAATGCCTTCTTGACTGTCCCAGTATCGTTGTTAGAACCTGCACGAGCTGCAATATCAACACGACGTAATTTTTCAGAGGAGAAATTTGTTATTTTCCCGCCGGCAATCTCACTGTTAGGTACAAAAATATCCTTATTGTCAACAGTCAGTATTTTAGTACACAGCAGTGATATTTCATGAACAACACCCTCTACACCGCCAGCTTCAACATAATCCCATGCTTTAAAAGGTTTTGCCACAAGCAACATAACTCCATTTGCCAAGTTTGATAAAGCACCTTGCACGGAAAGAGCAATGGCAACACCAGACATACCTAAAACAGCATGCAATGAAGCAATTGGAATACCGATACTGTCAGCTATAATACATATGGCTACAAAATCAAGTATTACTTTTATAATCGTGCGCAGAAAACCGTGTAATGTCTGCTCTATTTTCATATATTCCAGTATTTTTTCTACAGACACCATCAAGGTTTTAATAACGGCATGGCAAATGATAAAAATAACAAATGCAGCAATGATATTGCCAACGGAAAAACCATCTACAGAAAAGGGCCGATTGTAAAATGAAGTTGAACAGTTAAAAAATCCATAGCGATTGAGTCCGTGGTAGAATAGAGTTCACACGCAAAACCCTATCGAGGAGGATAATCACTATGAACTACCCACATTCTATCACAGATGCGGAGAAGCGCAAGAAGGGA
>JAJQDY010000080.1 GCA_021201965.1 Phascolarctobacterium sp. | reverse complement strand
CCACGATTGCTCTTTCGGGGTGGCGTTCCTCGCCTCAGCTCATTTAAAACGGTGGATGGAGAACAGCCTATGTGTCCTGCTATCTTCCGAAGGCTCATTCCCTCTCTGTTAAGGGCTTGGATTGTGCCTCGGTCGATGTCCGTCAGATGTTTTCCATTCTTGCGCTTCTCCGCATCTGTGATAGAATGTTGGTAGTCCATAGTGATTATCCTCCTCGATAGGGTTTTGCGTGTGAACTTTATTCTACCACGGATTCAATCGCTATGGATTTTTCAACTGTTCAACTTCATTTTACAATCGGCCATATGCCGTCGACTACAACTTCATTTGTAAATACTCCGTATGGAAGCGATACAGCAACCACTTATGGAACTACTCCGCAATACGTAAGATGAGGTAATGTCCCTGCTATATATGGATGTATCTGTTTTAGTGCATATAGCCTTCCTCATGGCGCACCGGTTTGGAATCGTATTGATGACAGGGCAAAACCAAATCAGACTGTTTTGGAGAATACGAAACCCAAGAATGTTTACACCCGCATAATTAATAATTGGATATCTGAATTTACTAAAAAATTAAGGATAGGGACAAATTAAAAAACTTCTGAATTTAAATTATTAATATTCGGCAGCTGTCCCTGAGTAGCTGGCCTGTCATAATAAAGATTAATACACAGTTTCTGAGGGTTAATATTGATTAGGAAAAGCCTTACACAGTGGCGTAAGGCTTTTTTTATGGCGTTTTCGTTAAGTTATATTACAATTGAATAAAAACCGAAGAAATTTCTGCATAAAAAGTAACAAAAAGTTTATTATTCAGACGTTACAAAAAAAGAAAAATTTAGTATAATTTAAATATAAATTTGTTGCTTTGGTATGAATTCCACCAGGAAATAGTGGAAGATATGTTTTTTGACACCTATGATACTCCAGTGTTCCGGCCGCCCAGCGAGGCACATAGTTTTATACTGCGTGTAACCCGGGGCTGTGCCCATAATAAATGTTTCTACTGCAATATGTACCGGGGAGTTCCGTTCCAGATACTGACGGATGGAGAAATTTCTCGCCAGATAGCCTCGGCGGCCTATTATGGCAAAGATAATGTGCGCCGCATCTTTTTAGCCGATGGGGATGCCCTGGGTTTGCCTGAGGAAAGGCTTTTAAAGATTCTCGCAGCCTTACGGGATAGTTTCCCTAAACTGCAAAGGGTATCATCCTATTCCGCACCTAAGGATATCCTGCGCAAAAGCGGAGATGACCTGAGGCGCCTTAAGGAAGCAGGGCTGCAGTTCCTGTATTACGGCATGGAAACTGGGGATGAAGTAACCTTAAAGGCCGTTAAGAAGGGCGTTAATGCGGAGGAAGCCACAGAAGCAGGCAGGCGCGTAACAGACAGCGGTATTAAGCTTTCCCTTATAATGATCTTAGGACTTGCGGGAAAGGAAGGATCAAAGCGCCATGCCATGGCAACGGCAAGGGCCATAAATATTATAAGGCCCACCATGCTGAGCGCACTTTGCCTTATGCTTTACCGGAGAAGCGAACTTAAGGATCAGTTTGAAAGGGGAGAGTTCAATCCCCTTTCGCCGAAAGAACTTATGGAGGAACTCCGGCTCATTATAGAAAACATAGATCTGCCTGACGGACGGCACTGTATCTTCCGCAGCAACCATGTTTCTAATTACGTGCAGCTGGCGGGAACTCTGCTGAAAGATAAAAAGAGGCTTCTTGAGGAAATAGATTACAGCATCCAGGAACTCGGCAAACTTAAAACCTGGGATGCTTACAATAATACGGAATACTAAAAAGGTGAAGGTGATACTGATGCTGAAAAAGATTGCGGTATTTGTCATGTGCATTGCCTTGACCTGCGGGATGTGTCTGCAGGCCGATGCGGCTACTTATAAAAAAGGTGCCAGCAACTGGAAGATAAAAGTGGCACAGCAGAAGCTGCAGGTTCTCGGATACAGCAAAGAGAAACCCACGGGGAAAATGACGGCAACTACAAATGAAGCCTTAAAGAAATTCCAGAAACAGTACAAGCTGGGTGCCAGTGGCAACCTGGATGACAAAACATACGATAAGCTGACCTGGGTTGCTTTTGCTAAGGAAGGAATCCAGAAGATAAAGGGCAATGATGTCGTTAAGGTGGCCGCTAAATACAAGGGTGTTCCTTATAAGTTCGGCGGCACGACTCCGAAGGCTTTCGACTGCTCTGGTTATGTGCAGTACGTATTTAAAAAACTTAACGCCAATCTGCCGAGAACTGCAGATGTTCAGGCCCTTGAAGGTATCCATGTAACGCAGAAACAGTTAAAGCCGGGGGATCTGGTATTCTTTTCCACCTATGAAAAAGGGGCATCCCATGTCGGGATTTATGCCGGCAGCGGCAAATTCTGGAATGCATCCTCATCAAAAGGGGTAATACTTGCATCGCTCAGTGACAGCCATTGGAGCTCAAGATATTACGGCGCCCGCCGCGTGCTTGTGGAAAACGGGCAGCCATGATATATAAATTTTACGCCGAGGAAAACCGGGAGGTTAAAAAATGATCCGTGAAAGACGGAATAAGGAAAAACTTGCTTCTTATTATAAAAAGTTTATGGAGGAAGGGATTATTGATCACAATGTCCATCCTTGGGTAGCTGAATCTTGGCAGAGATGCCGGGCAATGTACCTGCCAAACGGAGACATGGCCAGGGTAAATAATAAGATGAGCAAGGAAGAGACCGCCGAACACCGGAAGATGCATGAACTGGTTGTCAGGTATGTGGATGGCCTTTATGAACAGAATAAACAGCATTTTAATACCCATAACCTGAGCATGCTTTTAATAGATGAAAATGGGTATATCATAAAAAATTATGCAATGCCCTTTTTCCAGCGTGCAATTGACAACATTCAGGGAATGCGTGTCCTCGAGGAAGATATTGGAACATCCAGTATCTGTATTGCAAGGGAACATAATGTTCCGTTTCTCATGTTCGGACCCGAAATATGGCTCAAAGACAGCCATTCAGGTGATGCCTGCAGTGCTCCTATATGCGTTAATGGCAAGCTCCGTTACATTATTTCATTCTTCTTTTTGGACCATGACGATCTTCCGTATGACCTTCTGCTGAGCCTGTTGCTTACCATGAAATATGCCATTGAAACCCATTTGTCAATGATGGAGTACTGGACAGTTAGCAAGATTATGGTGGAACAACTGCCGGTTACCGTTTACTGGATTGATAAAAACGGAGGGATCAGATATTGCAATGAAAGCGGCAGAAAACGTCTGGAAGGAAAAGATAAACTTGAGGATGTTTTCCTTAACCATGAGCATATACCAATAAAGAAAGCCCTGCAGGGTGTATCCACACAGCGTAGAGAGATTACCTGGATAAACCAGGACAGGACATACGAGGATATTACAACCGTCATGCCCATTAAAGTCTGCAGTGAGGTTGAAAGCGCTCTCGTTTTGACCATGTCGATTGAAGACCTTAAAACTACCCTCGCCCATGCCACGGGGTACAGTTCACGGTACAGCCTCTACAGCATGGTAGGGGAAACTACTGAGTTTCGGGCCCTGCAGCATAAGGCAAGCCGTATATCCCGCACCAGTTATAATATCCTGCTTCAGGGTGAACCGGGAACCGGTAAACAGCGTCTTGCCCATGGCATCCATCAGGCCAGTAACCGGGCTGCATCTCCCCTTATTGTGGTAAGATGCAACAATGGACCTATAGAGGAGTTGGAGAAGGAATTCTTTGGACGGACGGACGGGGAGCCTGTTTCTGGAAAACTGGAACTGTCCATCGGCGGCACACTGTTTTTGGATGAAGTGGAAAAAATGCCTGTTGAAATGGGCGATAAACTGGCAGATGCCCTTATACATGGCATTACAAATAAAGAAACCGGCGTGAATAAAAAATTCAATGTGCGTGTAATTGCTGCCTGTGATTCCAATCTGAACCGACTGACGGATAAGGGCCTTTTCTCCCGCAATTTGCATGAGGTCATAACGGATACCACCATCTGCGTGTTGCCTTTACGCGAGCGTGTGAAGGACATAGAAGTTATTGCAGATCATATTCTTGCGGAAATGTCGGCTCAGCATAACCTGCCGCCGAAAAAATTGTCTGATGCTGCCGTGAAATTACTGCTTAATTACACCTGGCCGGGGAATATTAAACAGCTGCAGGGTGTTATTGAACAGGCCTTCTTCCATACTCCAGGCAGTGTTATTGAAGAAGAAAACATCAAAATGCCCAGTGACAACACCCTGGAAAAATCCTGGAAATACGACAAAGAAGCATTTATAGCAGCCTGGAAGGCGGCTGGCGGGAATATTAGTAAATTGGCGAACATGCTTGCCGTTAGCCGTGTCACCCTGTATCGGTATCTGAAAAAATACGGTTTTTAGCCAAAGACCAGAGGAAAATGACCGTAAATAGCTGAAAAACATGAATATTTTGGTCCTGCACCGCCTTAATTAGGGATAATAAGCAAATTTTTTCCAAAAAAACTGCAAAAATACGTTGCCTCTCTAAATTAAATGTGGTACAATACTTAAGAATAAAGAGCCAAACGGCTATTTACTCATCCAGATCATGTCAATATAAGCGCAGCGGTGCTTTGTATATTGAGTTATTTTAAAACACAGGAGGCGTAAACTATGAACAAGGTTGAATTAGTTGCTGCTGTTGCTGCAAAAGCAGGAGTTAGCAAGAAAGTTGCTGAGAAAGTTGTGGTTGCATTCGTTGCATCCGTAAAAGAGACTGTAGCTAAACGCAACAAAGTACAGCTGATTGGTTTTGGTACTTTTGAAGCTCGCGCTCGCAAAGCTCGCACTGGCAAAAACCCGCGTACTGGCAAACCTTTAAAAATTGCTGCGGCTACTGTTCCGGCTTTCAAAGCTGGCAAAGCTTTCAAAGAAGTTGTTAACCATAAAGGCAGGAAATAAGTTTTGTGTAGCAGAGCAGAGGCTCTGAAATTAACCGACACAGACCCGTGCCGGTTATATTTTTTAGGCATAATTATTTTTCAATGTGTCTGGGAAAGCACGGTTTTATGGCATTTAGCGTCTGTCGGAACCTTCACTGGTTCATTGACAATATCCCTCAAATAGCGTAAATTTTGTACATGGAAGATGATATTTTCTTTCAAATTTTTTGAGGGGAATAGGAACGAGATGAGTGATTTTTTAGAGAAACAGTTTCATCTGGAAGAAAGCGGTACCAGCGTCAGAACGGAAATAATTGCCGGTCTTACCACTTTTATGACCATGGCCTATATTCTGGCTGTTAACCCGAATATTCTCAGTGCCACTGGCATGGATTCGGGTGCGGTTTTTGTGGCGACGGCTGTTTCTTCTTGCTTTGCGACATTGCTTATGGCGCTGTTGTCTAATTATCCTTTCGCACTTGCTCCCGGCATGGGGCTGAATGTCTTCTTTGCCTATACGGTTGTTGCCCAGATGGGCTATTCCTGGCAGATGGCATTGACTGCAGTTTTTGTTGAAGGTATTTTATTTATTATCCTGGCTGTGACCAAAGTGCGTACGGCTATATTTAACTGCATTCCTCCTGCCTTAAAGTTTGGCATTACCAGCGGCATCGGACTCTATATTGCATTCATCGGCATGCAGAACGCTAAAATAGTCGTAGGCGGTCCGACCCTGGTTGGGTTATATCATTTCAGGGAGTCCCTTGTTACAGGGGAATTTGCCTCAACAGGTATCGGGGCATTGCTTGCTCTGCTTGGAATTCTCCTTACTGCGGTCCTGCTAGCTAAAGAAGTCTGCGGCGGGATACTGCTCGGTATTTTAATCACCTGGATTGCAGGCATAGTCTGTGAGGTTACCGGATACTATGTACCGAACCCTGATCTCGGGATGTTTTCCGTACTGCCTGACTTTTCGGCAGGTCTCAGCATTCCAAGCCTGGCTCCTACCTTCATGCAGTTTGATTTCGGCTCTATCTTAACCTATAACTTTATAACCATTATTCTTTCCTTTATGTTCGTTGATCTTTTTGATACCCTGGGAACTTTAATCGGTGTTGCTTCTAAAGCTAATATGCTGACTGAAAATGGAGAACTTCCGAGAATTAAAGGAGCTCTCCTTGCAGACTCTGTAGGTACCGTGGCAGGTGCCATTCTCGGTACGTCGACGGTTTCCACGTTCGTTGAAAGTTCCTCAGGCGTTGTTGCTGGCGGACGCACCGGGCTTGCTTCCGTTGTTACAGGGCTCCCCTTCCTTGTAAGTATTTTCCTCGCACCTATCTTTCTCGCCATTCCTTCTTTTGCCACCGCACCAGCGCTGGTAATAGTAGGGTTCATGATGCTTAGCAGTATGCTGCGTGTTGATTTTAATGATTACACTGAGGCAATTCCAGCATTCATTGCAACCATTGCCATGCCCTTCACTTATTCAATTTCCGAAGGTATTGCCATGGGAATTATTTCTTATGTGGCTGTCAACCTATTCAGCGGCAGGTATAAGTATAAAAATGTCAGCGGCGTTATCTATTTCCTGGCTATAATTTTCATTCTTAAATACGTATTTGTCTGACGGGATAAAAAATCTTGCACAACTTAGAGGTATATGATACAATAACTAAGCGTCGATAACGACTGATGTGAATAAATAGATATTGCAAGCAAAGTGAGGTGTGTGAATATTGAAAGAAAAAATTCACCCGAAATTCGTTGAGGCAAAAGCCACCTGCGCCTGTGGGAATACTTTCATGACAGCAAGTGTAAAGCCTGAGATACGCGTGGATGTATGCTCCAAATGCCATCCGTTCTATTCAGGGCAGCAGCGAAATCTTGCAGCACGCGGCCGTGTTGAGAAATTCAATAAACGGTACAACTTAGAAAAATAATTAACAGGACAGCAGAGCTTAAAAGCTCTGCTGTGCTTGTATTAGTAAGTTTATTTTTGGGATTTTGTTATTATGGAAAAACCGGAAAAATTTAATGTCGGCGGGCAGGCCGTAATAGAGGGCGTAATGATGCGCGGCAGGGATAAAATTGCCGTTGCAGTGCGTCAGTCGAACGGGGAAATTCTTGTGGATGTGAATCCTTTGTGCAGCATCCGCAAAAAGTACCCCGTCCTGAAGAAACCATTGCTCTGCGGCGTTGTGGCCCTATTCGAATCATTATATGACGGCATAAAGGCACTGGCCTATTCCGCACAGGCGGCAGGGGAAGAGGAAGAACAGCTTACAAAAAGAGAAATGTTTATGACCATTTTCTCTGCGCTGCTCCTCGCTATTGTACTTTTTATAGTAATTCCCACCTGGTCCATGCGGTTCCTGCACAGGTTCACGGAAGATCCGCTTATGCTGAATCTTGCGGAAGGCGTGTTGCGCATGGCTATTTTCCTTGCCTATATCGCTGCTATTTCTTCCGTGAGCGATATCCAGCGGGTATTCCAGTATCACGGTGCAGAACATAAGACAATCTATACATATGAGGCAGGACTGCCACTGGAAGTAGGGAACGTGCGGCCCTTCAGTACTTTGCATCCCCGCTGCGGTACCAATTTCTTAATGATTGTTATGCTGATAAGCATGTTTATATTTACTTTTCTTGGCTGGCCGTCACTGGTTGAGCGGATTTTAGCACGCGTACTGCTCATGCCAGTTATTGCCGGTGTAAGCTATGAAATAATCCGCTTTGCGGGGTGTCATGCGGAAAATGCTTTCGTGCATTTCTGCATCATGCCGGGGCTTTTTCTGCAGAAGCTTACTACACGGGAACCGGATGATTCACAGATTGAGGTGGCCATTGCATCGATTAAGGCAGTGCTTCCGCCTGAAGAAATAATGGAAACGAGAGAAACAGATGCTTGAAAAATTGCAGGCCCTGGAAGATAAGTATCTTGATCTTGAGCATAAAATCAGCGATCCTGAAGTCATCGCCAATCAGGAGGAATGGCTGAAATGCACCAAAGCATATGCCAAGCTTACGGAAATCGTTACCGCTTACCGTGAGTACAGGGATATGCTTAAGGCAAGGGATGAAGTTGAGGAAATCATTGCTGCAGAAAATGATTCCGATCTTATTGATATGGCCAAAGAGGAACTGAAAGAGCTGAAGCCTAAACTTGCGAACTGGGAGGAGCGGCTTACCATACTTATGCTTCCGAGTGATCCAAATGATGATAAGGATGCCATCATTGAAATCCGCGGCGGGGCAGGCGGGGATGAGGCGGCACTTTTCGCAAACGTGCTTTTTCGCATGTATGTACGCTATGCGGAACGCGGGGGTTGGCGCATGGAAGTCATGGATTCAAGCCCGACGGAACTTGGCGGTATGAATGAGGTTGTCTTCCAGATAAGTGGTGATAAGGTTTATGGGCGCATGAAATTTGAAAGCGGCGTACATAGGGTGCAGCGTGTCCCGGAAACGGAATCCAAGGGACGGGTGCACACGTCTACTGTGACTGTTGCCGTCCTGCCTGAGGCCGAAGAGATTGATGTTGAAATAAATCCTGCAGATCTGCGCATTGATACATACCGTGCGGGCGGGGCCGGCGGGCAGTATGTAAATAAAACGGAATCCGCCGTGAGGATTACTCATATCCCAACAGGAATAGTGGCCCAGTGCCAGGATGAAAAATCCCAGCTGAAAAACCGTGAAAAATGTATGAGGGTTCTGAGGGCCAGAATTTTGGAAAAAGCGCAGGAGGATCAGCGCACCGCTACGGCAGAAGATCGCAAAAGCCAGGTAGGGACAGGCGACCGTAGTGAGCGGATTAGGACATATAACTATCCGCAGGGGCGCGTGACCGACCATCGTATCGGGCTTACCCTGCATAAGCTTGAAACCATCGTGGACGGCGATCTAGACGAGCTGCTTGATGCGCTGGCAACAGCCGAGCAGAGCGAAAAATTGCGTCAGGTGAAATAAAAGTGGAAAACAGATCTGTTTGGACTATAATGAAAATATTGGACTGGACAAAGCAATATTTCGCAGATAAAGGCATTGAAAATCCGCATTTTGATGCTGCAATACTGCTTTGTGCTGTTTTAAAATGCGATAGGATTACTTTGTATGTGGATTTTGCGCGGCCTTTAAGTGATGAGGAACTTTCGGCATTCAGAAAGCTTGTGGTGCGAAGGGTGCAGCATGAGCCCGTGGCTTATATTTTAGGCGAAAAGGGATTCATGAAGCACAGCTTCAAAGTAACGCCTGATGTGCTTGTGCCGCGCCCTGAAACGGAACTTCTGGCGGAAAGCATTATAAAGGATGCGGAAGGGGCAGTAAGAATACTCGACATAGGAACGGGAAGCGGCGCCATTATTATTTCCCTCCTTGCCGCACTGCCTGATGCTTCAGGAGTAGGTACTGACATTTCAGAAAACGCCCTTGCTGTTGCGGAAGAAAATGCTGCGTGTATTGGCGTTTCTGAAAGGCTTAAATTTTTATGTTCCAATATATATACAAATCTCAGTGCGGATGAGAAATTTGATATCATCGTCTCCAATCCTCCCTATATTCCTTCGGGAGATATGAAAAACCTTGCGAGTGATGTGCGGATGGAACCTGTACAGGCACTGGATGGAGGAGACGACGGGCTTGATTTTTACTGCGCCATCATAAAAGGGGCAAAGAATTATCTCATAAAAGGTGGCCTTCTGGCCTTTGAAATAGGCGTAGATCAGGCTGGAGCCGTGACTGCCATGTGCGAAGAGGAAGGTTTTAAAACTGTAGTGCGTAGGGATTACGCCGGGTTGGACAGGATGGTTTTTGCGGCAGAGGAGGGTGGCAGATATGGAAACATGTTACCTGAAATTGCAAAATAATGCCTGCGATGCGCAGCTTATAGAAAAAGCCGCCGCTTTCATAAAAAAAGGGGAAACCGTGGCATTTCCCACGGAAACGGTTTACGGGCTTGGAGCCAACGGCCTGAGCGGCGAAGCGGTAAGGAAAATTTTTGCGGCCAAGGGACGTCCCGGTGACAATCCCCTGATACTGCACATTGCGGATATTAAAGGCATAGGGCCACTCACGAAAGGGCTCACGAAAAATGCCGCGGCTTTAATAAATGCCTTCTGGCCGGGACCGCTTACGGTCATTGTGGAAAAATCCGCTATTGTCCCTTCCGAAGTTTCAGCAGAGCTTTCCACCGTCGGCGTGCGCTTTCCGTCAAATGAAACAGCCATGCGCTTTATAAAGGCATGCGGATGCCCGATTGCAGCACCGTCCGCCAATCTTTCCGGAAAACCGAGTCCCACGAATGCGGCTGACGTGCTTGACGACATGCAGAGCAGGATTGCAGCCGTGCTTGACGGCGGGAGTTGCAGCATAGGGGTTGAATCTACTGTGGTTGACACTACAACTCCGGTTCCCGTTATTTTAAGGCCTGGCGGCATTACTTTTGAAATGCTCACGGAAGTTCTTGAGGCCGTGGAAATAGATGCGGCACTTGCAGGGGATAAAAACTTTAAGCCTAAAGCTCCCGGCATGAAATACAGGCACTATGCGCCGAAAGCTCCGATGTATCTTCTTGATCTTACGGCCGTGCATCTTTTGCCTAGTTTTGCATCTTCTGCCATCAAAAATGGGCTTAAGGCAGGCATACTCTGCAGCAGCGGCATGGCGGAAAAACTGCCGGAGTCGGCGGATCTTACCGTTGCCTCATGGGGTACTGAACCTTCCGATCTTGCGGCAGGACTCTTTCATTTCCTGCGCAATTTTGACAGGACCGGGCCTGATGTAATCCTTGCGGAAGGCGTGGATGAAAAAGGCATGGGGCTTACCACCATGAACCGCATGAAAAAGGCCGCAGGCGACCAGATTGTAAGTGTTAGGGACGGCAGGCCGGAAATAAAAAACGGTGCTCAACTGCCTGATTTTATTGTAAAATGATAGTGTGAAATTTTGTCTGTTGGAGGGAGTTTCATGAAAATTGCAATAGCCAGTGATCATGGAGGACTGAAGTTAAAGGAACATCTCAAGAAGCACCTTGCGGATAAAGGTTTTGAAATCATTGACCACGGTACTCACAGTGAAGAATCCTGTGATTATCCGGATTATGCAAAAAAATTGTGCAGGGATGTTGCGGAAGGAAAAGCCGAAAAAGGCATCCTTGTCTGCGGTACCGGCATAGGCATGTCGATTACTGCCAATAAATGCAAAGGTATCCGTGCTGCGCTTTGCGCCGATGTCTTTTCCGCGAAAATGAGCCGCGAGCATAATGATGCCAACGTCCTCTGTATGGGCGAGCGGACCATAGGATTCGGCCTTGCGAAAATGATTGCGGATACCTGGCTTGCGTCGGAATTTCTCGGCGGCAGGCATGCAAGATGCGTTAATAAAATAATTGAACTGGAGGAGTAGCATGCCACTGGAACTTATTCTTGAGCAGCTGAAGGAAGCGGCGGAAGAGCTTATTGAAGCTGCTGGTGCCAAAAAAAGGCAGATTTTCGTACTCGGCTGCAGCACCAGCGAGGTGCTGGGCAGCAAAATCGGTACGGAAGGCAGCAAGGATCTTGCGGCAGCCATGTTTAATGACCTGAAAAAAATCACGGATGAAAAGGGACTCTGCCTTGCAGTGCAGTGTTGCGAGCATCTGAACAGGGCCATCGTCGTGGAAAGGGAAACGGCAGAGCACTATAACCTTACGGAAGTTACCGTAAAACCCATGCCGCATGCCGGCGGGGCCATGGCCTCTGTTGCCTATGAAGAGTTTAAGAACCCCGTGGTCGTGGAAAAAATTTCCGCCCATCTGGGGATTGATATAGGGCAGACCTTAATCGGCATGCATTTAAAACGCGTTGCCGTACCGGTGCGTCTGAAACATAAATATATCGGTGAAGCCGTGATGACGGCAGCAAAAACCCGCTCGCCCCTGATCGGAGGGGTAAGGGCCCAGTATCCTGAAAACGGAATACGTTAATATGGGAGGTATCTGAAAAATGAATTTGGAAAAACTGGCCGTCTTTGATCCTGAACTGAATGGATATATAAACGATGAGCTGCAGCGGCAGAGGAATAAGATAGAACTTATTGCATCGGAGAATTTCGTGTTTCCTATGGTTCTGGAAGCCATGGGCAGCGTACTTACGAATAAATATGCCGAAGGCTATCCAGGGAAGCGTTACTACGGCGGCTGTGAATGCGTGGACAAAGTGGAGACCCTTGCCATAGAGCGGGCAAAAAAACTCTTTAACGCAGGTTTTGCCAATGTCCAGGCGCATGCCGGGGCTAATGCGAATCTTGCCGTTTATTTTGCCTTCTTAAAGCCTGGCGATACCATCATGGGAATGAACCTTTCCCAGGGCGGACATTTGAGCCACGGGGCACCGGTAAATATTTCCGGCTCCTATTTCAAAGTAGTCCCCTACGGCGTTAATAAGGAAACGGAAACCCTTGATTACGAAGCTCTGGAAAAATTGGCCAAAGAATGCCGGCCGAAGATAATTGTTGCAGGTGCCAGTGCATACCCCAGAATCATTGATTTTCCGCACATTGCGGATATCGCCCATGGCGTAGGGGCATTGCTCCTTGTTGATATTGCGCATATTGCAGGGCTTGTGGCCACAGGACTGCATCCGAGCCCGCTGCCTTATGCGGACGTTGTCACGACAACTACCCATAAAACCCTGCGCGGGCCGCGCGGAGGTCTTATTCTTACCAATAACGAGGAACATGCCAAGGCCATAAATAAAGCCGTTTTTCCGGGAACACAGGGCGGCCCCTTGATGCATGTCATCGCTGCTAAGGCAGCAGCCTTCGGTGAAGCCTTAAAGCCTGAGTTTAAGGCATATCAGGAAAAAATTGTAAAAAATGCCGCAGCTCTTGCAGCAGCACTTTTAAAGGAAGGGTTCAGGCTGGTCAGCGGCGGCACGGATAACCATCTTATGCTGGTTGACGTGCGCGGGCATGGACTCACGGGTAAAGAAGCCGAGCATCTCCTTGATGGAATCGGCATTACCTGCAATAAAAATACCATTCCCTTTGATCCGGCAAGTCCTTTCGTTACCAGTGGCTTAAGGCTCGGTACGCCTGCAGCCACCACGAGGGGCCTTAATGAAAAGGATATGTCTGAAATAGCGGCAATTATGGGATTATCCTTAAATAATCCGGCCGATGCGAGGAAACAGGCGGAGGCTGTGGAAAGAGTAGCGGCACTCTGCAAATGTTATCCGCTTTATCCCAATTTTTAATAAGCAGAAGGTGTAAGTCATGGAAAGACATGGCTGGGACGAATATTTCATGGAGATTGCCAAGGTGGTAAGCAAACGCTCCACCTGCCTCCGCCGCAGTGTTGGTGCGGTCATAGTGAAAAATAAACAGATTGTTGCAACCGGCTATAACGGTGCGCCCAAAAATATGCCTCATTGCGGTAAACTTGGTTGCCTGCGCAAGGAGATGAAGGTGCCGTCTGGCCAGATGCATGAATTATGCCGCGGGATACATGCGGAGCAGAATGCTGTGGTACAGGCTGCATACCATGGTGTTTCCGTTAATGGGGGTACACTGTACTGCACGCACCAATCATGTGTGGTCTGCACTAAAATATTGATTAACGCAGGAATAAACCGCATCGTTTATCTAAATCCATACCCTGACAAGCTGGCTGAGGACATACTTGCCGCATCCGGCATTGAAATTACGATCCTCGGGCAATAGAATATTTTGATGTCATCACCAGACGGCCTTTTTTCGTTAAAATTTACAAGAGATAAGGGTTTCTAAAAAGCTTTATATAAATGGCAGTTTTTTGATATACTATCTATAGCTGAAAATATCGGAGGGCATAATTATTTGATGAAGTGAATTATGCCGTAAAGAGGTTAGAATGCTAAAGGTATATGGCTTTCCTTTCCTGTTGGCAGCGCTTATAAGCTATATAATCACTCCTTGTATCAGGGTGCTGGCATTTAAGGTACATGCTATTGACAGGCCGGACAACCGCAAAGTTCATAAAAAGATTATGCCGCGCCTCGGCGGGCTTGCCATCTATATTGCCTTTATGCTCGGCGTAATTGCAAGTATGGAACTTACGAGAGATGTCATCGGCATTATGATTGGTGGGACAATTATTTTAGTCCTCGGCGTCATGGACGATAGATACCAGCTTTCGGCTAAGATCAAGCTTCTCGGGCAGATTGTCGCGGCTTGCGTGCTCATAGCTTTTGACATACGTATAGAGTGGATTAACAATCCCTTTGGCGGTTATTTTTATCTTAATTATTTGTCCGTTCCATTTACAATTTTCTGGATTGTAAGCTTTATTAACGTGGTAAACCTCATTGACGGTCTGGATGGGCTTGCTGCAGGAGTAGGCGCAATATCTTCCATAACGGTCCTCCTAGTTGCAGCGCAGATGGGCTATTATCAGATTGCCATCATGACAGCGGCTCTTACGGGAGGTATTATCGGTTTTATAAGATATAATTTCAGCCCGGCGGTCATCTTCATGGGGGACACTGGCAGTATGTTCATCGGTTACATACTGGGCGCCATTTCGGTTTTTGGTGCCGTGAAGACGACAGCTACCATAGCCCTTATAGTGCCTGCCATAGCACTCGGGCTGCCTATTATTGATACGGCATTTGCCATCGTGCGCCGCTATAATAACGGTCAGCCGATTTTCCAGCCGGATAAGGGACACCTGCACCACAGGCTTCTTGCTATGGGCATGAATCAGAGGCAGGCCGTGCTTTTAATGTATGGGATAACGGCTGCGCTGGGTGTAGGTGCTGTGCTCTGGGCGGAAGTCAACAACTTTTATGCTGCCCTGATGATAGCGGTAATAATAACGGCAGTGGCCGTTATTGCAAAAAAGATTGGCGTTCTCGGTTATAAATAAACGGAGGTAAAGGCGTGAAAAAGATTAAGCTCATGACGGTTTTTGGAACCAGGCCTGAGGCCATAAAAATGTGTCCGGTGGTTCTTGAAATGCGTAAATATCCTGATTTAATAGAGCCTGTTGTCGCTGTCACGGCGCAGCACCGCGAAATGCTGGATCAGGTCCTCGGTCTTTTCGGCGTGAAACCGGATTATGATTTAAATATCATGACTATGGGACAGACGCTCTATGACGTGTCGGCAAGGGTCCTGACTGGGCTTAAGGAAGTCATGGAAAAAGCGGCTCCCGACATGGTACTAGTGCACGGCGATACCACGACAACTTTTGCAGGAGCCCTGGCGGCCTTTTATACCCAGATACCCGTCTGGCATGTAGAGGCCGGGCTGCGCACGGGAAACAAATATTCGCCCTATCCTGAGGAAATGAACAGGAAGCTTACAGGGGCTATTGCGGACATGCATTTTGCACCTACGCCTACCAGCAAAGCTAATCTTTTAAAGGAAAACGTAAGTCCGGATGCCATCATGGTAACGGGCAACACGGTTATAGATGCGCTTCAGACGGCAGTTAAAGCGGGCTATCGGTTTGAGGACCAGGATTTTAATAAGGTTTTCGCCACGGGTCGGCGTCTGATCCTAATGACCACCCACCGCAGGGAAAACTTAGGTGAGCCCATGCGCCATGTCTACAGGGCACTTAAAAGCGTCCTTGAGACCCATGCCGATGTTGAGGCCATTTTCCCGGTTCACAAAAACCCGAAAGTACGTGAAATAGTGCAGGCAGAGCTGGGGCATCTTGACAGGGTACATTTAATTGAACCAATGGATTACGAGCCCTTTGCCAATTTAATGGCCAGAGTCGATATCGTGCTTACCGACAGTGGTGGTATCCAGGAAGAGGCGCCTTCCCTTGGGAAGCCGGTCCTTGTTCTGCGCGATACGACAGAGCGTCCCGAAGCCGTTGATGCGGGGACCGTCAGGCTTATTGGCACGGCATATGATGACGTGCTTTGCGAAACGAATCTGCTTCTTGATGATGCAGGCCATTATAAAAAGATGGCGGATGCGGTCAATCCGTACGGCGATGGCAGGGCAAGCGAAAGAATTATAAAGATGATTCTGAAAAAGAATGGCTACAGTGTTTCAGATTTTTCGGAATTTATTATTAATTAAGATAGACAAACAGGCAGGTAAATATTAGAATGATAGTATATATTGTGTGAAATTTATTTTTTGGGGAGTAGGCATGCTTGATAAGGAACGCGTTCGTATGTTGGAGGCCTTTGCGATAGTATCATCGCTGGCATTTACTACGGTTGCGGATTTCCTCTTGGCATATTTAGGCGGCAACTGGCTGGATAATTATTTCCAGACAGGGGACCATACACTGCGGAGCATATGTATCGGGATTGCCGTATTGGCCCTTTTCATGACTTATTATGAGCTGATCACGAAATGCATACTGACAAGAGATAAAAAAGATAAAAATGAAGAATGATTTTGACCTCGCTCCGGTAATAAAAGCCGGCAGCGGTAAATTTATTGCCAGAGTTGCATTTTTTTCACTTATATTTGTC
This sequence comes from Phascolarctobacterium sp., assembly GCA_021201965.1. Taxonomy (GTDB): domain Bacteria; phylum Bacillota; class Negativicutes; order Acidaminococcales; family Acidaminococcaceae; genus JAJQAO01. The sequence goes on along the minus strand of JAJQDY010000080.1, from coordinate 12,484 downwards.
GTTGCGGCAGCCGTTGCGGGACAAGGAAGTATGGCCGTAGGATTGTTCCGCGGCATAGTGCTCGGGGTACTTGATCTTATAATTTTGTTTGCCGGCATGAAAAAATCACTGCCCTATGCGGATACACCCGAGAAGGGCGTAAAAATAGTGAGACGTCACAGGTATTACAGTCTCATTATCATTGCCAGCGTAATAGTTCTGATGCTAAGAATGAAGTTTCCGGTGTTTGACGTATTTCTGGGACTTCTTCTGATACATATATTTTTTATAGGTAACTTATTATTCGTCTCGTACCGGTTAAACAATGAGAGGAACGTGAAGAAAGGAGAGTAAAGGAGAGTGAGGAGATGGGAAATGAGACAGTTGAGGCTGCTAGGATAGCAGCTGATGCGGCTGCGGAAGCTGAACACAGTCAAGAGATGATTCATTATCTTGCGTGGAATACTCCCTTGGGCGAAATTCATATGCAAACTATGATGATGACCTGGATTGCCATGGCAATAGTTTTTCTATTGTTTTTTGCCGCTTCCAGGAATCCGAAAATGATTCCTTCAGGGCTGCAGAATGTATTGGAATACTTCATCGATTTCCTTGACGGATTGATGGAAAGCAATCTGGGAGTAAAAGGGCGCAAATATATGGCTCCCTTCATTATTACCCTTTTTATGTTCATACTGGTTTCCAATGAAATAGGCATGCTTCCACAAGCCGGCATCCACTGGACTTCGCCTACCAATGATGTAAATACCTGTTTTGCGCTGTCAATTACAGTCGCGGTCAGTGTATATATTGTGGGCGTTATTCACCATGGTATGAGCCATTTCAAACATTTTATCAGCCCCAACCCGGTATTTCTGCCGTTACATCTTCTTGATGCAATCACAAAACCGCTGACTATGGCCCTTCGTCTATTCGGTAATATACTGGCAGGCGAGATTTTGTTAATCGTGCTATATGAACTGGTTCCATGGGTAATCCCGGAGCTCTGGGTAATGTTCAGCTTATTTATCGGCTTCATACAAGCATTTATTTTCACCGTGCTGGCTCTGACCAGCTATGCTACTGTATTTGGGGAACACTAATAAAGTAGCTTAAAATATCCAAAGTATTTAATTTTGAAAGGATGAACGAAATGACTGAAAATGCTATTATCACAGCGACATCTCTTATTGCAGCAGCTCTTATAGGTATGGCTGCCTCACTTGCAGCCGCTTTTGGTAACAGTAATCTCTGCGGCAAAGCCATTGAATCCATGGCCCGTCAGCCGGAAGAATCCGGAAGACTCTTCACTAACATGCTGGTAGCCGTAGGCCTGGTTGAATCCATGCCTATCCTCTGTTACGTTATTGCAATTGTACTGGTATTTGCTAACCCGTTCGTTAAATAAGCAGTTTCGCATAGAAAGACAAAAAGGAGCGTGCTAGAAGTTGGTTAATATAAATGCAACATTTATTTGGCAGATCGTTAACTTTTTGATTCTAGTCTTTATCCTTGCGAAGTTTGCTTACAAACCGATACTTAACATGATGGAAGAACGCAAGAATAAGATCGCCAGCGATCTTGAGGCTGCCGAAAAGGCTAAGGAAAGTGCCGGAAACCTGAAAGAGGAATATCAGGCAAGGGTTTCCAATGCAAAGCAGGAAGCGCAGGTAATTTTGGATAATGCCCGCAAGACTGCCCAGGCTGTCCATGATAAGATTATTGCCGACACTAAAGCAGAGCAGGAGCAGGTAATTGCTGCTGCCAAGGACTCCATTGAGCTTGAAAAGAAAAAAGCCATGGATGATATCCGCAGCCAGGTAATTAATCTCAGCATGATTGCTGCGAGCAAGATAGTAGAACAGAAGTTAGGTTCTGAAGAAGATAAAAAAATGGCGGGCGAAATTGTTGACGCCCTTATCAACAAATAATTTTACCGCTTTCCCATTAGGCTGGACGGGCAGCACATTGCCAGAGCGAGGGCAATTGGCTGAGAGCCGGCAGTTGGAGGTGATTGGTACAAAATGAAGATAGATGACAATATTGTTCTAATCAAGCAAGAATTATCAGACTTCAAAATAGACCTCGGTTCCATAAGGGAACTGCTGGATGTTAAAATTACCACGGCAAAAAAATTGACCGTGGACGAGTATCAATCCATTTCTGCAATTCTTATTGAGAAACTTGGCCGTGAGATCTTCCTTAACAAACAGGTTGATCCCACCATTCTCGGAGGTATTATTGTCCAGATCGGAGACAAGGTCTTCGATGCTTCCGCACTTCGTAAATTGAAGAAGATGGAAGTTGTCATGAGCGGTATTGACGTTCATGAGTACAGCCTGGACAGGCCCGAGGCGCTGGCTGACGCACTGAGCGCCAAGCTTGAGAATTACAATGTGGATGTTGATCTTGAAGAAGTAGGTATCGTTGAAAAAGTTGGTGACGGCATTGCTACCGTTATCGGCATGAAAAATGCAATGGTTAGCGAAATGGTTGAACTGCCGCATGGAGTATCCGGCATGGTCCTCAATCTGAACGCTGATTCAATAGGCGTCGTACTTATGGGCAGCGACACTGAGATTAAAGAAGGGGATCAGGTCCGCCGTATCGGGCGTATCATGGACGTCCCCGTAGGCGAAAAACTTTTGGGTCGTGTTGTCAACGCCATTGGCGAACCGATAGACGGTAAAGGTGAAATAGTAGCCGCCGAACACCGTCCCGTTGAAGCACCAGCCCACGATATTGCAGACCGTAAGTCGGTTGACACGCCGCTGCAGACCGGTATTAAATGTATCGATGCCCTGGTTCCCATAGGACGCGGGCAGCGCGAGCTTATCATCGGCGACCGTGGCACTGGCAAGACTGCCGTTGCTATTGATACCATAATTAATCAGAAAGGGCAGAACGTAATCTGCATTTATGTGGCAATAGGACAGAAGACTTCCAACGTTGCCCGTATTGTTCGTACACTTGAACAGCACGGAGCCATGGAATACACTACCATTGTTGCCGCAACTGCGGCGGATTCCGCTCCGCTGCAATACTTGGCTCCATATGCAGGTGTAACCATGGGCGAGTACTTCATGGATCAGGGCAAAGACGTGCTATGTGTTTATGATGATCTTTCCAAACACGCCGTGGCATATCGTGCCATGTCGCTGCTGCTCCGCCGTCCTCCCGGACGTGAAGCATATCCTGGCGACATATTCTATCTGCATTCCCGTTTGCTGGAACGCGCCGCAAAACTCAATGATACTGAGCTGAAAGGCGGATCCATCACGGCCCTGCCAATCATTGAGACTCTGGCAGGCGACGTAAGCGGATTTATTCCGACAAACGTAATTTCCATAACTGACGGACAGATTTTCCTTGAGTCAGAACTTTTCTATTCCGGTATCCGTCCGGCAATCAATTCAGGCATTTCCGTATCCCGTGTAGGCGGCGCTGCGCAGATTAAGGCCATGAAATCCGTTGCTGGCACACTGAGACTGGATCTGGCACAGTTCCGCGAACTGGCTGCATTCGCTCAGTTCGGTTCCGACCTTGATAAGGCCACCAAGGCACAGCTGGATCGTGGCCAGAGGATGACAGAAATGCTGAAACAGGGTCAGTATTGTCCGATGCCCGTTGAAAAACAGGTTATGGCTATCTACCTTGGCACCAAGGGATATCTTGATGACGTTGAAGTTAGAAATGTAACTCGCTGCGAGAAAGAATTCCTTGATTTCATGGATACCAATCATCCTGAGATTGGCAGAGACATCGCAAACACCAAGAAAATCAGTGATGAGAATGAAGTAGCACTTAAAAATGCAATCGCCGAGTTCAAGGAAACTTTCAGCAATATTGAAGCGAGGTGATTAACTGATGGCTAATGCACGCGAGATTCGGCGCCACATGAGAAGCATAGGCAATATCGGCAAAATCACCAAGGCCATGAAGATGGTTGCGGCAGCACGCCTGAGGAGAGCTCAGGAGAGGGCAGCAGCCAGCCGTCCATATGCCGCGAAAATTAAAGAAGTATTGTCCAATGTAGTGAGCGATCCGAACGTTCTTGCAGATTTAAGTGTCAAGGACCATCCGCTGCTTCAGAAACGTGCAGTACAAAAAGTCGGCTACCTGGTTATATGCTCTGACAAGGGCCTGGCCGGTGCCTACAGTTCCAATGCCTTGAAAAAGGCTGTTGCCGAAATTTCAGAATGCGACCATGATGTTGTTATTATTGCCTGCGGCAGAAAGGCAAAAGAGTTCTTTGCCCGTCGAGGCTATAATATCATCAGCAGCCACGAAGGCTTTTCCGGCAGGCCGTCTTATTTTGACGCTGCGGATATAGCTAAGGATGCTGCGGAAAAGTTTGCAGATGGGCATTTTGATGAACTGCACATCGTCTATACGCTTTTTAAAACCGCTTTGTCTCAGACTCCTTCAACAGAGGTAATTTTACCGGTTGAACCGCCGGCAAGCGACGACAATGCGTTAAGAAGCTTTATTTTCGAGCCCACGGAAGGTGCGACTCTGAAAGTACTTGTTCCCAAATATTTGGAAACTGTCATTTATGCGGCACTGGTACAATCTGCAGCCAGTGAACTTGGTTCCAGGATGACAGCAATGTCTTCCGCAACTGATAATGCAGCCAAACTGGTACAGGGACTCGAGCTGTCTTGCAATAAGGCACGCCAGAGCGGCATTACCAACGAGCTGAACGAAATTGTCGGCGGCGTGGAAGCATTGAAACAAGCACAACAATAATATTCGTAGGGAGGATGAAACCTTGAACACAGGTAGAGTAGTACAAGTGGTTGGTCCTGTTATTGACATCGAATTCCCTCCGAAAAGCATGCCTGCTATTTATAATGCAATAAAGATTGATGGGACCGTTGATAACGGCAGGGTACAGATTCACCTTACTGCCGAGGTTATGCAGCACATCGGCTATAATGTAGTCCGGACGGTTGCCATGAGCTCAACGGACGGTCTTATCCGCGGGATGGAAGCCGTTGATACCGGAGAACCGATTAAGGTTCCCGTAGGACCCGGGGTGCTGGGACGTATTTTTAACGTGCTAGGAGAAACTATTGACCATGACGATACCAAAGTCGAAGCTGCCGATTACTGGCCTATCCACAGGACGGCACCGACCTTTGACGAACAGGCCACAACCACGAAAATTTTAGAAACCGGCATTAAAGTCGTAGATCTTATTGCACCTTATGCATTGGGCGGCAAAATCGGTCTGTTCGGCGGTGCCGGCGTAGGCAAAACCGTAATTATTATGGAGCTCATCCATAACATAGCAACCTCTCACGGCGGCTACTCCGTATTTTTAGGCGTAGGCGAGCGTACCCGTGAAGGTAACGACCTCTGGTGCGAAATGAAAGAGTCCGGAGTTATTGACAAGGCGGCTCTTGTTTACGGGCAAATGAACGAACCACCGGGAGCACGTATGCGCGTCGGCTTTACGGGACTTACAATGGCAGAATATTTCCGCGATGTAGGCGGTCAGGACGTTCTGCTCTTTATAGACAATATCTTCCGTTTCATTCAGGCCGGTTCCGAAGTATCCGCACTGCTCGGCCGTATGCCGTCAGCGGTAGGCTATCAGCCGACGCTGGCAAACGACATCGGCGCACTGCAGGAGAGAATTACATCGACAAAGAGCGGATCCATCACTTCCGTGCAGGCCGTATATGTACCGGCGGATGACCTTACTGACCCGGCTCCTGCAGGAACATTCGCCCATCTTGATGCAACGACTGTATTGTCACGTCAGATTGCAGAGCTTGGTATTTATCCGGCAGTTGACCCGCTCGATTCCACGAGCCGTATCCTTGACCCGCTGGTACTTGGTGAAGAGCATTACCAGGTAGCCCGCGGCGTGCAGGCTATTCTGCAGCGCTACAAGGAACTGCAGGATATCATCGCCATCCTTGGTATGGAAGAACTGAGCGAGGACGACAAGGTAAACGTTCTCCGTGCACGTAAGATCCAAAGATTCCTCAGCCAGGCATTCTTCGTTGCTGAACAGTTCACCGGCACTCCCGGACAATATGTTCCGCTGAAGGAAACCATCCGCGGTTTCAAGGAAATCCTTGAAGGCAAACATGATGATTTGCCGGAAGGCGCTTTCTATATGGTAGGAACCATTGATGATGCGGTTGCCAAAGCTGCGACCATGAAGGTGGAATAATGACACCGTTTGTATTAGAAATTGTAACGCCGGATAAGATGCTTTTTACGTCGGAAGTAACTTATGTGGGTTTCCGTGCCATGTCCGGCAATCTGGGTATTGAGGCCAACCATATGCCCATAATTGCCGCACTTGACATTGCATCTTTGAAATGCACACTTGTCGACGGAACCGAAAAAAAGTTTGCCGTAAGCGGCGGTTTTCTGGAAATGAAGGGTAATAAATGCACAATCCTTGCAACTATTGTCGAGCCTGACAATGAAATTGATGTGGCCCGTGCCAATGCCGCAAAGGAACGTGCGGAAAACCGCCTTGCTTCAAAAAGTGCGGACATAGATGTGAAGCGCGCTGAACTGGCTTTGAAAAAAGCCATAACCCGTCTCAAGGTTTGTGATATTACTGGCAAAAACTGAACGGGATAATGTAAAACCCCGCTTCCGTGGCGGGGTTTTATTCCCTTTTTCATAATTATATCCGTTATAGTACAAATGCAGTAAAGGAGGGCTGTAAATGTCTGATGTGCTGGAAAGCATTGCCGGCAATAAAATGCTGCAGTTGAAGAATGAGATGGCCCAATTGCGCGAAGCTATAAAAGCTTGCAATGATGAAGAGAAGAAAAAACTGCTTAGACGCGAGTACATGGAAGCGGAAATGTACTATAATATCCTGGCTGAACGCCAGAAAGGCTAATAACCGGTAGATGCCGGTTATTTTTTTAGTTGATAAAATTGTGCATTTAATGATAAAATGTGAATTAGAGTATTTTTAACAAAGACAACCCGTTGCGGGAGGAATATTTTGGAAAAACTAATTGTAAAAGGCGGCTGCAGGCTTAAAGGAATAGTGAAAGCCAGCGGCAGTAAAAATGCGATTCTGCCGATTATAGTGGCATCCATCCTTGGCGCGATGCGTGGCAGGCTTGACGAAGTGCCTATACTGGAGGATGTGCGGACCATCTGCGAGGTTTTAAGGTGCCTTGGGATAAAGCTCAGCAGTCCGCAGGAGCATGTTCTTGATATAGATAGCACGGAGATAACGTCATGTGAAGCGCCATATGAGCTGGTGCGAAACATGCGCGCGTCATTTCTAGTAATGGGTCCGCTTCTTGCCAGGAAAGGCAGGGCACGTATTTCCATGCCGGGCGGATGCGCCATTGGCAGCAGGCCCATTGATATTCATTTAAAAAGCCTTGAAGCCATGGGAGCCAAAATAGAGTATGGGCACGGTTATATTGCGGCCACGGTACCTGGGAGGCTAAAAGGGAACACCATCTATTTCGATTTTCCAAGCGTAGGTGCCACGGAAAATATAATGATGGCGGCTTCCCGCGCAGAAGGCACGACAATTATTGAGAATGCGGCTAAGGAGCCTGAAATCGTTGATCTTGCCAACTATATCAATAAAATGGGCGGCAAGGTGCGCGGCGCAGGGACCGAAGTCTTAAGAATAGAAGGGGTTTCAGAACTCCACGGAGCCGAATATACGGTTATTCCCGACAGGATTGAAGCAGGAACATATATGATTGCTGCCGCAATGACTGGCGGCGACGTTATTATAGAAAATGTGCTTATAGAACACCAGAAACCACTCATTGCCAAACTCAGGGAAGCAGGAGCTACGGTTATGGAAGATATAGATAAGGTTAGGATTAAAAGTGATGGGAAACTTAAGGCAATTGACATAAAAACCCTGCCATATCCGGGGTTTCCGACTGACATGCAGCCGCAGGTCATGGCCATGATGGTAATGTCTGAAGGCCGCAGCCGAGTGACGGAAACAGTTTTTGAAAACAGGTTCATGCATGTGCTTGAACTGAACCGCATGGGGGCCCATATCATAAGCGAAGGGAGAAATGCGATTATTGAAGGACCGGCGCATCTTACCGGGTGCGATGTGCATGCGACCGACCTGCGTGCCGGCGCAGCAATGATTCTTGCGGGACTTGTGGCAGAAGGTACGACCAGAATTAGCGAACTGCACCATATTTACAGGGGCTATGAAAATATTGTGGATAAGATGAAGCAGCTGGGTGCCGACATCGAGCGTTTGGAGGTTTGAAATGTTATTCAAAAGTAAAAATATAGGTATTGACCTTGGTACTGCCAATATACTGGTATGTATGGAAAATAAAGGGATAGTGCTACGTGAACCGTCCGTTGTTGCCATTGATGTGGCAACAAATAGGGTGCTTGCGATTGGCGAGGAAGCACGCGAAATGTTGGGCAGATCACCGGGAAACATTGAAGCTATACGTCCGCTGAAAGAGGGAGTCATAGCAAACTATACCATTACCCAGAAACTCATTTCTTATGTTATTGATAAGGTTGGCGGGAAATCCCTATTATTTAAGCCCCGCATTATGGTATGCGTGCCCATAGGAATAACATCCATTGAAAAACGTGCCGTCATAGAGGCTACCATCCAGGCAGGTGCATCTCATACTTATCTTATTGATGAACCGCTTGCGGCGGCTGTGGGAGCCGGTATTGACATTTCCGTACCCCGCGGCAACATAGTCGTTGATATCGGCGGCGGAACTACGGATATCGCAGTGCTGAGTTTTGGAGGAATCGTGGTGGATGCGTCAGTTCGCATCGGCGGGGATCGTTTCGACGAGGATATTGTGCGCTATGTGAAGAAGTCCCGAAACGTGCTTATCGGCGAGAGGACGGCAGAAGAAATAAAAATGAATATTGCCACTGTATGGGAAAACGGGCGCAAAGAGTCAATGACTGTGTGGGGGCGTGACCTGGTTACTGGGCTACCGTCGACATTTGAGGTTACATCGGGAGATTGCATGGAGGCCCTCAAGGATTCAATAGAGTCTCTTATGGCAACCATCCATGGGGTGCTTGAGAAATGTCCGCCAGAACTGGCAGCTGATATCGTGGATAACAGCATTTACCTGACCGGCGGTGGTGCGCTTTTGGACGGACTGGCGGAAGTTATCCAGGCGTCAACTGGCATTGAGACACGCATTGCTGAAAATCCACTGGATTGCGTTGCTTTAGGCACTGCCAAGGCATTAAAACATATTGAAAAACTGCGTGCCGGTTCCAAATATACGGAAGCAGCTAAACTATCTAAGAAGAGATAAAAGGCATGGATTGCTCTTTTCAATTGCAGTCCTTAATATTTTCGGAGGGTCTTATGCGTAGGTTAATTGTATTTTTGCTGCTGCTTTTCGTACCGCACCTTGCTTTTGCGGCACCAATAAACAGCATACGCACTAGCGCCAGCCCTGCAAGGGTGAGGTTTGTCCTTGACAGCAGCGCTCCTATAACATACAACGTGGAAAAAAAGGGTACCGATCTTACGATAAGAATGCCTGAAAGTTCGGCAAAAAAGATGGCGGCTTCCCTTAAGGATGCGTTCATAAAAAGTGCTACGGTAACGCCTGATGGCAAGGATGCAAGCATCCTGACAATAAAGCTCGCCCGCGATGCGCAGTATAAGGTATATAAGATGATTGGCCCCCACCGGCTTGTCATTGATATCTTTAAAATCAGCATTGTAAAAAATACTAAAGTACTGTCACCGGGAGTTACCTATACGTATATGCAGGATGAGATGAACGGCCGGCAGATAAGAGCATATCTTTTAAGCGTTGCACCAGATTCTGGTTTTGAACTGCGCCCGTTTTCAGCTGCCGGGGCATGTAACGGCCGCAGCTACGTGTCAAAACAGGCAGCCGCCAGCGGTCTGCGCGCAGCAGTGAATGCATCCTATTTTGACAGCGATGGATGGGTTGTCGGCTGCACGAAGGACCGGGGAATTATTTTCAGTGCGGAGCCTTCACCTCACAGCGCATATGTGGATAACGGTACTAACCGTATGATAGTAAAAGATGTTGCCTATACTGGGAAAGTTACGCTACAGAGTGGTAAAATCCTTAATATTAAAGGAATGAACCGCAGCCGTATTGCGGAAGACCTGGTACTGTTTAACGAGTACTACGGATTGCGGACGAAGACTAACCCCTATGGCCGGGAGATAAAAATAAAAAATGGAAAAATCATTGCCAACGCCACGGGCGGCAATATGTCAATTGAGCCTGGTACCGTAGTGCTTTCAGGACACGGTGCCAATGCTACAGCACTTGCCAGTGCGCGTGTGGGTGATCAGGCAGTAATCCAGCAGACTCTGGGCGTTTCTGCGGCGGATATGGCAAAAATAGTAGTCGGCGCCGGCCCGATGCTGCTTGAAGGCGGGCAGGCATATGTGCGCAGCAAGGAAGAACATATCGCAGGGGATATTGCCAATGGGCGTGCTCCGCGTACTGGAATAGGCATAAAGAAAGATGGGACGGTACTCGTGCTTGTGGTGGACGGACGCAGCAGCGTTTCTGCAGGCATGACGCTGCAGGAGTTTGCACAGTATTTCCTTAGGCTCGGTGCCGACAGTGCACTCAATTTTGACGGCGGCGGCTCAAGCGTCATGGTGATTGACAAGCGTATTGTAAATCGTCCTTCCGACGGGCAGGAACGTCCGGTGAGCATAGGGCTTGGTCTCTTTAAGAAAATCTAAGTGACAAAGACCGGCGGGACGTTGTATAACATAATTTACAGGAAAATTACGGTTTTACGATATTAAGGGAGCCAGAATGAGAATAAAAATTTTACTTGCGGCTTTTCTCAGCTTCTGCTGCATTGCTTCAGCAAACGTGCCGCTCATGCCAATAAAGGATTTGCGGTCTGGCATGCGCGGCATTGGGAAGACTGTTGTAAGTGGTGATACAATTGAAAATTTCGATGTGGAAGTCCTTGGCGTTATGGGCAATGAAACCAGTGGTTACAATGTCTTCGTACATCTTTCTGGTCCGCTTATTGAAAGGACCGGCGGTGTTGCACAGGGAATGAGCGGCAGTCCCGTATATATTGACGGGCAGCTGGTAGGGGCCGTGGCTTTCGGCAAGGCATTTAACGATCCGCACTATTGTTTTCTAACCCCCATAGGTTCCATGCTGGAGCTTCTGGATAAACCTGCAGCTGTAGAACTGCCTCTTGGCACGTCGCTGCAGGCGGGTGGATTTTCCGAGCGGGGACTGAATTATTTAAAGGAAAAACTGGGCCCTGAAGGACTTGATGTTACATTAGGCGGCGTAGGCAGCGGTGAAAGCACCAGCGAGATAGAGCCGGGCAGCTCCATAAGCGTTGCGCTCATGCATGGGGATCTTTCCCTTGCAGCATTAGGAACGGTTACCTGGATTGACGATGAAGGAGATCTTCTCGCCATGGGACATTCTTTTCTGCAGCGCGGCGAAAGCGCATTTTTCATGAATAGGGCGTGGATTGTTGGATGTGTTCCCAATTTGCAGACAAGCTATAAAGTTGGCGTTGTCGGGGAAAATATAGGTACTTTTACCCAGGACCGTGCCAGCGGGGTCGGCGGTAAAATTGGCAGGGGACCGCCTTCAATACCCGTATTCATCCGTACTAGTGATTTTAAACGCGGTGTAAATAACAGCTGCCGCGTAAAAATAGTCGATGACGAGAAGCTTCTTTCAACAGTTCTCGATGCTGTCGTAGGCAATATGGTGACCAAAACTATGGATACTTCAGGATTCGGCAGCGGGAAACTCCGGTTTATCATTAACGGGGTGGATGAAAACAGGGAAAGTATTACAATTGATAGGGAAAATATGTACTATTCCGCTGATAACGTAATAAGCATAATGAATCAGGAAATGACGGAAGCAGTTAATATCCTGGCCAAGAATAAGTTTGAAAAAGTTGATATTTATGATATAACAGTTGATGCAGAGGTAACTGAAGATGTGGAAGTTGCTGAAATCCAGAGCGTCAGGACGCAGAAATACGCCATGGCAGGAGAGACGGTGTCAATTGAAGTTACCATGAAGCCCTATCGTGGGGAAACATTCAAGGAAAGCGTGAATTTCACTATACCAAAAGATTTCCCTGGCAAAAAGATAGCACTCAGTGTCCGCGGCGGAAGTTCCATTACCGGGGTAAAAAACCTCCTGGAACAGGTCAAGGGTGAAGCACAGCCGCAGTCAAATGAGATTGGCAGGAGTTTACGGTATTTTATTAACAGTTTGAATAGTGCCGATAAAAATAACGATCTTATCGTGGATCTGGCCGCGCCGCCGAAAGCTCAGCTTGGGGCAGCCATGCAGGGAAACCCCTATAAAAAGAAGACACCGTATGACTATATAATCGACGGTGAGGCGGAAGTGGTTTTAAATATTGTTAAGTAAAAAACCGAAAATTGCAAGTACAAGTTGAACACCTCCGTGTAAAGGTTTAATAGAGTCCAGCTTAGCTGGGCTTGATTACCCAACAGCAGAGACAGACGGCA
>JAJQDY010000006.1 GCA_021201965.1 Phascolarctobacterium sp. | reverse complement strand
TCTACACTGCGTGAGTAGCAGAACCATTTGGCAGGGTCAATTGGGCTTACGCCCCCTTGACCCTGCCAAATGGCTCTGCTGTTGGGTAATCAAGCCCAGCTAAGCTGGACTCTATTAAACTTTTACACGGATGTGTTCAACTTGCACTTGCAATTTTCGGTAAACTTATCAGCAAACAAAAATAAAGAAAAGCAGAAAACTATGTTTTCTGCTTTTCCAAACCAAATCATAATTATACTTGATTTAAATAATTAATTTATGCACGCAGCATAGCATTGTATCCTTCACCGACTCCAGCAATGACTTCTTTTATACTGGCGTCAACCTCAGTGTCCGTCAAAGTCCGATCATCAGCCTGATAGATAAGATTAAATGCCATTGACTTGCAACCTGAAGCAACCTGTTTGCCAGTATAAACATCAAAGATTTTTACATTTTTTAGATATTTCCCTCCGTGATTGCGGATAACCTGCTCTAATTCATCTTTAGTTACCTCTTCTGGTACTACCACTGCTATATCGCGGCTCATACCAGGGTATTTAGGCAGATGATGATAGTGCGGCACGGCAACAGCGGCAGATATTAAAGGTTCAATCTCTATCTCCAGCAGATATGCATCCTGACTCAGTCCGAAAGAATTCAACACCTGTGGATGTACTTCTCCAAACCAGCCTGCAATTTCCCCATCAATTAAAATAGTACAGCTTTTACCAGGATGTAGATACGGAACCGTGCATAATGTTAATTCATAAGAATCCATCTGCAACCTAGACAGCAGCCCTTCTACTACACCTTTCATATCATAAAAGTCAAAATTATCCCTGCACTCACACCAGTTTAAATCGTTGCGTCTACCACTCATCACGGCACACATCATCGACCGTTCCTCTGGGAATTCATTTAGCGGCAAATTATCAGGAAGATAAACACGCCCGATTTCAAAAACACCTACGCTGCTTTGCTGTCTAGCCAAATTATAAGCGGCAGCATTCAAAAGACTGGCTGCCATAGTAGTACGCATCACCTTGAAATCATCAGTAATGGGATTTAATAAATCAATACACAGGCGTCTTTTGTCATCCTCGGGCAGCCGCAGCATATCAAAACACTGTGGGTTTATAAAACTGTAGGTCATAACCTCACTTATCCCAACTCCAACCATATAGTCCTGAATATCATCCTTGACATCTTCGATAACAGCTTGATGTCCCTGTGCAAGGCTTAAAGTCGGCAAATGGGACTGAATATGTTCCAGTCCGTGCATTCTGGCAATTTCTTCACTGATATCCGCATCACATGTTACATCGTTCCGCCAGCTTGGGATGGTAATCGACAAAGCAATTCCTTCATCTTCAACCTTGAAATCCAAATCCGTTAATGTTTTTATAATTTCTTCCTTACTTATCTCAACGCCAATACGGGCATTAATCTGCTTTATAGCAATTTTTATTACCGGAAGTTCTATTTCCTTTGGATATGCTTCCACAATCCCAACAACCGTCGTACAAGCCCCCATGTTTTCCAGCAAATTTGCTGCCCGATTTAGTGCATTATGGTTTAAGACAGTGTCAACGCCGCGTTCAAAACGCCCACTGGCCTCACTGCGAAGCCCTAATGCACGGGAAGTCCTGCGGATACTTGCACCGTTAAAAGTAGCCGCCTCCAGTAAAACATTTACCGTATCATCAGTGACTTCTGTTTCCAATCCGCCCATGACACCGCCTAGCCCGATGGCATGTTCAGAATCAGCAATAGTAATCATTGCAGGATTAAGTGTACGCTCCTGACCATCTAAAGTTACAAGCTTTTCCCCTTCCACTGCTCGACGAACAATGATTGCATGCCCTAATACCTTGTCATAATCATAGGCATGCATTGGCTGCCCAAGTTCCAGCATAACATAGTTGGTAACATCAACAACGTTGCTGATTGGACGTACACCACAGGCCCGCAGGCGCTTCTGCATCCATTCTGGAGAGGGCGAAATACGAATATCCTTTAAAAGTCGCACGCCAAAACGGTTGCATAAATCGGCAGACTCAATTTTTATAGCAACCATGTCAGCAGCATTCCCACCTGCCACCTCTTTAACTTCAAAATCCGGCATTTTAAGCCTGCAGCCAGTTACCGCCGCAATTTCCCGGGCCAAGCCGATAATACTAAAGCAATCGGCCCTATTGGAAGTAAGATCAATTTCAATAACTACATCATTTAAGCCCAGGACATCTTTAATATCCATTCCAATAGCAGTATCCTGCGGTAAAATAAAAATTCCGTTTCTTTGTTCTGGTAATAGCAGTTTGCTGTCGATCCCCAACTCTTCTGCACTACACAGCATACCAAAAGAATCCAATCCGCGCATTTTTGCTTTTTTCAGCTTCATCCCATTAGGCAGGCAACTGCCTACAACTGCTACCGGTACTATGTCATTTTTATGCACATTCTGGGCTCCTGTAAGAATCTGAACTATTCCTTGGCCATAATCCATCATGCAAACCCACAGGTGATCAGAATCAGGATGACGATAAATTTCGGTAACTTTTCCGATAATAACTCCTTCAATGCCTTTGCCTAAATAGGTGACCGTTTCTACTTCCAATCCGATTCCAGTAATTTTTTCCACTAACTCATCCACGGAGATATTTATATCAACATACTGTTTCAGCCACTCTAAAGATGCTAACATTTATAATCCCCTCCCCCCTTTATTTGAACTGGCGAATAAAACGCAGATCATTTTCAAAAAACAGGCGCAAATCATCAATGCCGTATTTTAACATGGCAATGCGCTCAACACCAAGCCCAAAGGCAAAACCACTCATAGTTTCAGGATTATACCCGCTCATGCGCAGTACATTCGGATGTACCATCCCACTGCCGAGAATTTCCAGCCAGCCAGAATTCTTGCACACGCGGCAACCCTTTCCGCCGCACATGACGCAGGAAATATCCACCTCCGCAGACGGCTCTGTAAAAGGGAAATAGCTGGGACGCAAACGTATTTTAACGCTACTTCCGAACATTTCCCGCAAAAACAGCTCCAAAGTCCCCTTCAAATCTGCTAAGCTTATATCCTTGTCGACCAACAGTCCCTCGACCTGATGAAACATAGGCGAATGTGTTGCATCGTAATCGCAGCGATAAACAGTGCCTGGAGCTATTACACGACCTGTAGTATTGGATTCCCTGGACTGCATAGTTCTAACCTGTACGGGTGACGTCTGTGTCCTTAATAAGAATTCATTGGTAATATAAAACGTATCCTGCATATCCCGTGCTGGATGATCCTGAGGAAGATTCAGTGCCTCGAAATTATAGTAATCGTTTTCAATTTCCGGCCCTTCCATCACATCAAATCCCATGCACATGAAAATTTTTTTAATCTTGCGCATGGTCAAAGTGACCGGATGAAGATGCCCTTCTCGATGCTTCCGCCCCGTCAGACTAATATCCACCTTTTCATTAGACAATTTATCTTCCAGCGCTTTTTGTTCCCAGAAAACAGTTTTTTTGTTTATTTCAGTTTCCAAAATATTTTTTATTTCATTAACTATCTGTCCTATTTGAGGACGCTCATTAGGCATCAATTTGCCTATACCGCGCAAAATTTCAGTCATGGGTCCTTTCCTGCCCAGATATTTAATCCGTAGTTCTTTAAGCAACTCTAAAGAATCCGCCATCTTTACTTCAGATAAAGCCTTTTCTTTTAAAGCCCTTAACTCTTCCTTCATACTCTCTTCCTCCTACATTACATTAATTCTTTTAAGAAAATAAAATCGCCCCTGTAGAAATTACAGGGGTGACATATCGCTGTACCACCCTTATTTATATACTTCGTTCCGACCTTAACGCAGTCAACGCCTGACCTACACGCTTCATAACTTTCAGCCAGGGCGCTCACAGGAGAACTTATGTTGTCATACTACATACGAAGCTTACACCTTTTCCTTCGCTCTCTTAAATGCCTTTAACAACTTACTTTGCCTATTCATAGCGCAGGAAATATATCCAACTTATAATTCATTATAGCATATCCAATCTAAAATCACAAACTTGATGTAAAATATTTACAGCCTTCTTCTCAAAATTTCAAACATGACAATAGCAGCTGCTATAGCAACATTAAGAGATCCAGTACTTCCTTCCATAGGTATAAAAACTTTTTTATCAGACGCTTCTATAAGTGTATCACTTACACCGCCAATTTCACTGCCCATGACTATGGCCAGACGTCCACTCAAATCCGTCTCATAAAAATTTACATCACCTTTTAAAGATGTCGTCAGAAGAGTATATCCGGCTTTTTTAACGGTATTAATGAATTTCTCTTCTTCAATGCAATCTAATACCGGTAAATTGAACAAAGAACCCATTGATGCCCGTACAGTTTTAGGAGCATATACATCCGCACTGCCATTCAGAAGTATCAAGCCTCCAAAACCTGCGGCATCAGCTGTCCGTATTATTGTGCCCACATTTCCAGGATCACCCACCCTGTCTAAAACCAACAGCATTTTGCCTCTGACAAGTATTTCTCCCAGCTTAAACCGCTGCATCCTGCATACGGCAACCACTCCCTGGGGAGTTTCTGTGTCAGCAATTTTTTTCATCACCCTATCAGACACGCATACTAGCTTCATGTTTCCAGAAACAGCTTTTTTCAAAAGGCTTAATATACGTATATCTTCTGTATGCGTATAAAATAAAACTTCTGCCACGCCGCAGTTTATAGCTACTTCTACTGTATTTAATCCTTCGGCCAGAAATTGCTGCCTCTTTAAACGATATTTTTTCTGTTTCAGCTCTACAGTTTCTTTGATAAGCTGATTTTTCACTGCTGTAATTTCCATGACCAGATATCCCCTATTCTAAACATTTACATGTTTTACAGCATTCCAGATACTCATGACCTCTAAATACATAGTATGGGTTCTCAAGGAAGACCTATTAAATATATAAAAGATTAAGACTGCTCCATTAAGCGGAGCAGTCTTAGTTACTTTTTATTACAAAGATGCTTTGGCCGTCTCTACCAGTTTGCTAAAAGCGGCCGCATCAAAAATAGCCATATCAGCCAATACTTTACGGTCAAGTGCTATACCTGCCTTGGTAAGACCGCATATAAAACGGCTGTAGCTCATACCATTAGCTCGGGTTGCCGCATTAATACGGGCAATCCACAAACTACGGAATCCACGCTTTTTCGCGCGCATGTCGCGACGGGCATAATACAAGGCTTTCATAACTGTTTCATTTGCTTTTTTAAACTGTTTACTCTTAGCCCCGCGATAACCTTTAGCCAATTTTAAAATATGTTTATGACGACGATGAGCAGTAACTCCCGTTTTTATTCTTGCCATTTTTTAATCCTCCTTCAATCCCTTCCTATGCATAAGGTAACATCTTTGCTACGTGTTCGTGATCAGTCTCATGGACTAGACCTGCTTTACGTAACTGCCTTTTACGCTTAGGAGATTTATGCTCGAGAATATGACTTTTGAAATTTTTAAAATACTTAAATTCCCCAGACGCAGTCTTTTTGAAACGTTTTGCAGCTGATCTGCGGGTTTTCGTTTTAGGCATATCTATATCCTCCCTATTTACTCGTTTTATCATTCGTTTTAGGCGCAACAATCATAATCATATTTCTTCCTTCAAGCTTAGACATCTTTTCAATAGCCGCAGTTTTATTAAGTTGCTCTGCCATCCTCTGCAACAGAGCTTCACCTATTTCAGGATGCGTAAGCTCACGTCCGCGAAACATGATAGTAATTTTAACTTTGTCGCCGTCTTCAAGGAAGCGGAATGCATTTTTTAATTTTACGTTAAAATCATGATCTTCAATCCCTGGACGCAATTTAACTTCTTTTACGTCAAAAGTTTTTTGTTTTTTCCTAACTTCCTTTTCTCTTTTCTGCTGTTCGTAACGATACTTGCCGTAATCCATGATCCGACACACCGGTGGTTTCGCTGTAGGAGCTATTTCAACTAAATCCATATGACTTTCCAAAGCAATTTTGAGAGCATCACGGCTGGACATTATGCCAAGCTGCTCTCCTTCCTCGGCAATAACACGTACTTCACGTGCCCGAATCTCATCATTGATCCGCAAGCTTTCTTTAGCTATGACAATTCACCTCCAGAACATAAATAAAACGCGAGCAGACAAAATCCACCCGCGTCGGTATCATATCCAACCCTGTCGAGCTATGCCGCAAGGTGAGAAGCGAGTGGCTTCTGCTTTATTGTCTGTTTATGTTACCACATTATTCCAAATTATGTCAATATTTTTCTGAAAATTACTTTTTATTTTTTATCCGCTATTTCCTTTTGCAGTAAAGCAATGAGTTCATCCTGTCCCATACTTACAATATCGCCTTTGCCACGGCAACGAACATTTACTGTCCCTTTCTCAATTTCCTTATCGCCTATTACCAAAGTATATGGTATTTTCTTTACCTGAGCCTCACGGATTTTATAACCAAGCTTCTCATTGCGGTCATCAAGGTGCACTCTGATTCTCAGATTAAACATCTTATCTACAAGTTCTTTAGCATATGCTACATGCTTATCTGTGATAGTAAGAATACGTACCTGGCATGGGGCCAACCATGCAGGAAAAGCCCCTGCATAATGCTCAATCAGAATGCCTATGAAACGTTCAATAGAGCCGTAAACGACCCTATGTATCATTACTGGGCGGTGTTTAATTCCATCTTCCCCAACGTACGATAAATCAAATTTCTCAGGCAACAGCATATCCAATTGGATAGTGCCACATTGCCAAGTACGTCCTATGGAGTCGGTCAGGTGAAAATCAATTTTAGGACCGTAGAAAGCCCCGTCACCTTCATTTATAACATATGAGAGCCCGAAGTCCTCCATAGCTGTTTGCAACGCACTGGTAGCAATCTCCCATGTTTCGACATCACCCATAGAATTTTCTGGACGAGTAGAAAGCTCAGCAGTATATTTCAGCCCAAAAGTAGCATAAATCTCATCAAATAAGCGGATTACATTTTGAATTTCATCTTTTATTTGCGATGGCATCATAAAAATATGGGCATCATCTTGGATAAAACAACGTACCCTAAATAATCCATGCAGAGCTCCGCTCAGTTCGTGACGATGCACTAATCCCAATTCACCAATGCGTATGGGAAGCTCCCGATAGCTATGCGGGTGGAGTCTGTACACCAGCATTCCGCCAGGACAGTTCATAGGCTTAATAGCATAATCCACCTCATCAATTTGGGTAAAATACATATTCTCACGATAGTGATCCCAATGTCCTGATCTTTCCCAAAGATTGCGTGATAAAATCATTGGTGTCGTTATTTCCTGATAATCATAGCGTCGATGCACCTGACGCCAGTAATCAATTAGCTGATTGCGTATAATTATGCCATTAGGTAAAAAGAACGGAAACCCAGGTCCTTCATCCATAATAGCAAAAATATCAAGTTCTTTGCCTAGTTTACGGTGATCTCTAAGGGCCGCTTCTTCCAGCATATGCAGATAATTATCTAAATCCTCTTTAGTAGCAAAAGCAGTACCGTAAATACGCTGTAGCATTTTATTTTTTTCATTGCCACGCCAATAAGCACCTGCAATACTCTGCAGCTTAAACGCCTTTACTCGTCCAGTAGACGGGCAGTGCGGTCCTGCACATAAATCAGTAAAATCTCCTTGGGTATATGTACTAATAATAGCATCTTCCGGCAAATCATTAATTAATTCCACTTTATATTTTTCATCTTTAGCCTTGAACATGGCTAGTGCTTCACTACGTGGAATTTCACTGCGTACCAGAGAGACATTCTGTTTAATTATTCTATTCATTTCTTTTTCTATATCCCGCAAATCGTCCGGAGTAAATATATGCCCACTGTCAAGATCATAATAAAATCCATTGGCAATGGCCGGGCCAATAGCAAATTTTACATCAGGAAACAGATGCTGAATCGCCTGTGCCATGATATGAGCTGCCGTATGCCTGATGGCGTGCACCCCCTCATTAGTTTCTGGGACCACAAATTCCACCTTAGCATCTGTATCTAAAGTACCACTTAAATCCCTGTTAATACCATCAACTACAGCCAGTAAAGCCTGTTTGCCAAGTTTATTGGACAGGCTTTTTGCAATTTCCAATAAACTTACGCCGCTAGGAAATTCCTTAACGCTTCCATCCTTTAAAGTCACATTAATTTCAGCCATCATTTTTCCTCCTCTAGAAAATAAATAAACTCCGTCCCTGAAAAGGGACGGAGTTTTTCCGCGGTTCCACCCTACTTGGCCATAAAATAAGCCCCCTCGGTGCCGTTAACGCCAGCAAACGGACTGGCATACTTGCTTAGCTTTCCGCAGTCAGTTTAAAGGTGGTAAAATACGGCGTTTTTCTCTCTGCTCTCATCTATTGCAGTATTTTCTGTAAAGATACGCGCCGCTCATTCCTTCGCATTACCGATAACTGTTTTCATTCACCTGTCCATTATAGCTATACTGGTGATTTCTGTCAATACCGCCTATGGAAAAAAAATTTAACATTTAGTATAATTAAGTGTATATGATTTCAAAATATTAGTGACAAGAAATTTCTACCAGAAAGAAGTTCAGAATGTATAAAATGAAAAAATATACAGTAATTATGTGTACTGTATGTTGCCTTATAGCTTCAGCAGTACAGGCTAAAAAACTCACCATAATTTACGTTCCGCTAGATAACAGGCCTGTCTGTGCCTCATATGTGCAGCAGACAATGGCCGCAGCTGGCTGTAATATTATCATGCCGCCTGAAAAATATATTGCAGGCCACGATAACAGTGGAGATGCTGATGCTATATGCAACTGGCTTCAGCATAAGGCTCCTAAAGCTGATGCTGCGGTAATAAGCAGCGACTCCCTCATTTATGGTGGTTTAGTGGCATCAAGGACTCACCAGATCCCAGTGGAAACTTTAAATAAGCGTTTAAAAAACATTCACGACCTAGAAACTTCACTTCCAATTAAACTATACGTTTTTTCCACCATCATGCGCACGCCTTATACAAGTTCCGGCAATGTTGAACCAGAATATTACAGTAAACTTGGTCCAGCAATTTTTACATACAGCCAGCTGCTTGACAAAGTAGAACAAACTAAACTTTCCCTGCTTGAACGACTGAAAAAGCAAGCCTTGGAGCGTAACCTTCCGCGCTGGGAACTGAAAGACTGGCTGGACAGACGCAAGAAGAATCTAAATGTCAATCACGAGCTTGCAAACATGGCCCGCGGCAACAGATTCCATTATCTTGCCATCGGCAAAGATGACAATGCTGCACTTTCAGCAACTCATATGGAAGCGCGTGCAATTAGCCGCAATACTTTTGATATTCCAGATAAAAAATTCCAAATCCTGCCTGGCGTAGACCAACTAGGACTTTTGCTTCTTGCACGAGCCTATAATGAAGCTAATGGCGCAACACCATCTATTTATGCTCTTTACAGCAAAGGTGTCGGACCTTCCACATTGCCACAGTATAGTGATACAAGGCTGCAGGATTCGGTGCCAGAGCAAATTATCGCTGCAGGAGCGAAAAAGGCAACTAATCTATCTTCTGCAGACCTGATTTTAGCTCTCAACACACCTGAAAATGGCATTATGCAGGATACCACTGCTGGGTCAAACCAGTTTTTCGCCTCGGCGGCCAATAAAGATTTCATTCTCAGTCTCAAGAAGCAGCTTAGCGCCGGTTATAAAGTTTCACTTGCAGATGTAAGTTATTCTAACGGTGCCGACAACGGCTTCATGAACGCCTTAGCCCAGTCAGGGCAAATTGAGCGCCTTATAGCCTACAACGGCTGGAATACCGCCGACAATACCATAGGTTTTGCTATTGCGCAGGGAATACTCTCAGCAGCTATGTCTCCGCAACAATCCAACAAACTGATGCGCCAGCGAATTATTGATGATTGGTACTATCAAAGTAATGCCAGAAACAGAATGGTTGAGTTTTTTCGGCAGAAGGGCCGTGAAAATTTAAGATATAATCTAGGAAAAGCAAATGAAGAAGTTTTAAAGCAGGTAACCAATGACTGTCAGACTCTAGCTGACAAATACCCTATTACCCATGGCACTATTTTTAAACTTAGTTTTCCTTGGGATAGGCTCTTCGAAATAGATGTGGAAATAGAAAATAGATATAAGAGAATTCCACGTTGCCAGTCTGTTCTCTATTGACTAATACTCTTCAAACAAAAAGGACATTCCATTTATGAGTTTATTACCCGTAATGAAATGCCCTTTTTGATTTTAATTTAGTGTAGTGACATATGCATACTTTGCAAGGCATCCTGCGCTGCATGCTGCTCCGCATCCTTTTTGCTTCGCCCGCTGCCTTTACCTATACTTTTACCATGTAGCATGACCTCAGCCGTAAAAATTTTATTATGTTCTGGACCGCTACTGTTTACTATTCTGTAAGAAATATCGACATCTCCGTCTCGCTGAAGATATTCCTGTAAATTAGTTTTAAAATCGCTATAAACACCTTGTGCGCAAATATAATCTATTTCTTCCTGCATAACTCCAAGCAGATAAATTTGCGCCCGTTCTAAACCCTGGTCAAGATAATAAGCTCCCAGCACAGATTCAAACGCATCAGCCAGCAGAGACGGTCTATCCCTGCCTCCACTTTGCTCTTCACCATTTCCCAGTAAAAGATAGTCCCCTAAACAGATTTTTTTTGCAAATTTATAAAGAGAAGTTTCACAAACTAAGTATGCCCGCAATTTGGTGAGTTTCCCCTCGTCAAGCTTGGGGAAATTTTTATACATATAAGTGCTAACAATGACACTTAAAACAGAATCTCCCAAAAACTCAATGCGCTCATTATGCTGTGGCTTTACTCTGCCTTTTACTTCATTGGAGTAAGAAGTGTGAGTTAATGCCATATCCAACAAAGACAAATTATCCATTTCGATGCCAATAATTTTGCAGAAATTCTGCAGCTGCTGCATCCGTTTTTTTTGCATTGGCAATCAATCCCTATTCTATGCTGCGCATTTTTTAAAAACAATGCAGGCATTATGTCCGCCAAAGCCAAAATTATTGCTAATAGCTACTTTTACTTCTGCCTTTCGAGCAATATTGGGAACATAATCTAAATCAAGCCCTTCTTCAATATCAGGATCTTCATAATTTATAGTGGGTGGGATAACACTGTTTTCAATAGTTAAAATAGAAGCAATTGCCTCTATTCCTCCAGCGGCTCCCAACAAGTGCCCAATCATTGATTTATTGGAACTTACTGCCAGTTTGTGAGCATGTGCACCAAAAGTCTTTTTTATGGCAATTGTTTCTACCAGATCATTGAGATGTGTGGATGTACCGTGGGCATTGATATAATCAACATCCTGCGGCTCAATACCGGCATCTTTCACTGCCGCTGCCATACATTTTGCTGCCGTATCTCCGCTTGGATCAGGGGCAGTAATATGGTATGCATCACAATTTAATCCATATCCGACCATTTCCGCGTAAATATGAGCACCGCGTGCCTTAGCATGTTCTAATTCTTCCAAAAGCAAAACACCGGCACCTTCACCCATGATAAATCCGTTACGCTTTTTATCGAATGGACAAGATGCCTTATGCGGATTTTCGTTATTAGTCGAAAGTGCTTTCATATTGGCAAATCCAGCCACCGCAATTGGCGAAATAGCTGCTTCCACACCTCCAGCCAACATAATGTCAGCATCACCATACTGTATAGCACGGAAAGCATCGCCAAGGCAATTGGTACCTGTAGCACAGGCAGTGACTATTGCCGTATTGGGCCCTTTAAATCCAAAAGCAATACCAATCTGCCCTGCAGGCATATTGGGTATTTCCATAGGTATAAAGAAAGGACTGATTTTGCTAGCGCCTTTTTCCGCAAATTTAAGGGACTGCTCTAAAAATGTGTGGATACCTCCTATACCAGTACCAACGCAGACACCACAACGCAGAGGATCGATTTTGCCCAACTCGAGGCCCGAATCCAATATAGTAAGCTTAGCTGCAGCAACGGCAAACTGTGCTACTCTATCCATTCGTCTGCCTTCTTTTTTGTCACCATAATCGGCAAAATCAAAATCCTTAACCTCGCCAGCAATTTTCACACTAAAATCAGTGGCATCAAACTGAGAAATAAACTCAATGCCTGATTTACCAGCAACAAGGTTACTCCAAAACACCTCTTTACCAGTGCCTATAGGCGTAATAGGACCTATACCGGTTACAACAACTCTTCGTTTATGCAAAATTTTTCACCTCATCCTTACTTAAATATTTGCTATTTCTTCTTTTAAACGCCTAAAGATCTCTTTTACAGGCAAAATTTCCTTGATCTTCCACATATTGGCTCCCGTAAATACAAGTCCCGTTTCCACATCCCCCTGCTGAGCACGTGTCAATGCGCGTATAATACAAAAACTATAGTTACAATGTTTAAGACAGGCATCGCACACTGTTGGCCGGAGCGATTTATTCTCTAAAAACAGTTTAGCAAAGGGGCTTCTTATGGCACGCCCCTTATACCCGACAGGACTATCAATTTGCACTATGTCATCTTTAGTCATATGTAAATAAAAATCTTTTAACGCCGGAGCACCATTTGACTCCTCGCTAGCAGCAAAACGACTTCCCATTTGTACACCACTGGCGCCAAGATTCAAAAGGTCTGCAACATCTCTGCCAGTAATGGCACCACCTGCAGCAATAGCAGGAATTTTTACTGCCTTTACTATATCAGGCAATATTTCCTTAATCGACTGTTGTGTACCAAGATGCCCGCCAGCTTCTGTTCCCTCAACAATTATAGCTGAAGCGCCAAGTTTTTCAGAAATTTTTGCTAACTTCATTGAAGAAACAATCGGTACAATCTCCACTCCATATTCACGCCCGACGGCGAACATATCTCTTGAAAAACCAGCACCTGCTACAATTAAATCAATTTTTTCCTGGGCCGCAGTCGTAATAAGGCCAAGGAATGCTCTTGCAGCAACCATGGCATTAATTCCTATTATGCCACGTCCGCCAGTAAGTTTTCTTGCTAAACGGATTTCCTGACGCAATTCGCAGAATTCCATTCCAGAGGCAGCTATAAGCCCAATAGCCCCTTCATTTGCCACAGCAGAAGCCAGACGTGCCGTAGACAGCCTTATAGCCATACCTCCCTGTATAATAGGCAACTCTGCGACAAGTTTGCCGATTTTCAGCACTGGTAATTTCAACAAATATCCCCCACTTCAGGATTATGAATTATTCTCATCAAATAAATGATAGTTTTTCTGGGGACCTGAAAGGCCCCAGAAAAAATTCCAGAAACGTTATTTTTCTTCATCTAGCAGTTTAACTGCATCACCAATAGTCCGAATTTTCTCAGCCTTTTCATCGGGAATTTCAACATTAAATTCTTCCTCAAAAGCCATAATAAGCTCAACTATATCGAGGGAATCGGCGCCGAGATCATCGATGAAATCTGATTCCATCTTTACTTCGTCTGCGTCAACGCTCAATTGCCCAACAGTGATGTCCCTTACTTTTTCGAAAGTGCTCATCACGATTCACCTCCTTCCAAAATAAAATGGATTGCTGCAATATTACATTACCATACCGCCGTCGACATGTAAAGTCTGGCCAGTTATATAATCAGCGTCATCGCTCACAAAGAACAATACAGCCTTAGCAATGTCTTCAGGTTCCCCCAAACGGTTTTGAGGAATAGTGGCTATCATGCTCTCTACAACTTTTTCAGGAAGCACACGAGTCATATCTGTTTTTATAAATCCTGGTGCCACCGCATTCACAGTAATACCGCGGGAAGCCACTTCTTTCGCAACTGCTTTGGTAAAGCCCAGAATACCAGCTTTAGCAGCGGCATAATTAGCCTGCCCCGCATTGCCGATTATTCCTACCACTGAACTTATACTGACAATACGACCACTTCTTTGTTTCATCATATATTTTATGGCCGCCTTAGTGCAATTATATACGCCTTTCAAATTAGTAGCCAGTACGGCATCCCAGTCCTCTTCTTTCATTCTTATCAGAAGACTATCCCTGGTAATTCCGGCATTGTTGATCAAAATATCAACTCTCCTAAACTCTTGTACTACTTTTTCTAACATAGACTCACTATCCGAATAAGAAGATACATTAGCTTGGACAACCAGTGCCTTGCGCCCCATAGCCTTTATGGCTTTGGCAACTTCGTCTGCGTCCTCCTCATTGCCTGCAATATAATTCACGGCAACATCGGCTCCAGCCTTAGCTAAAGCTAATGCTATAACACGACCTATTCCGCGAGAGGAACCAGTAACCAGCGCCTTCTTTCCCTCAAGATTCATTTATTGCCCCTCCTTATTAAATATTCAAGTGTTTTGTTCAAACTCTCCACATCTTCGACATTTAAAGCCGGTAGCCCCTTGGCAATTTATTTCGTAAATCCGGTAAGGGTTTTACAAGGTCCCACTTCAATAAAAGTATCTACACCATCTGCCAGCATATTTAATACCGATGTTTCCCACAAAACGGGGCTAGCTGCTTGCTTAATCAACGATTCCCTGATTTCAGCAGAGAACTTTACTTTCTTTGCAGTAACATTAGTAACCACAGGAATCTTGGCATCACGAATGGTAATCTGTGCCAGGGCCTCAGCCAAACGTTTAGAAGCCGGTTGCATCAGGATGCTATGGAACGGTGCACTTACAGGAAGTTGTATAACACGTTTTGCTCCATCTGCTTTTAAGGCTCCACAAACCCTGTTAACCGCAGCAGTAGCTCCGGCAATAACAACCTGTCCAGGACAATTGAAATTAACGGCTTGTACTATCCCGCTACTTTCAGTCGCCACCTCATTGCAAATTTTCACAATGCGGTCATTTTCCATGCCTAATACAGCTGCCATTCCGCCTTCTCCCACAGGAACGGCTTCCTGCATAAACTGCCCTCTCTGGCGCACAATGCGCACGGCATCCGCAAAAGCTATAGCCTCTGAAATCACCAAAGCTGAATATTCTCCCAAACTATGGCCTGCCGCAACATCGCAGTATATATCATACTGCTTTAGTACTGCCGCACAGGCTACGCTGGCAGTCAAAACAGCTGGCTGAGTATTGCAAGTAAGACGTAGTTCATTATCTGGCCCTTCAAAACACATTTTTGTTATTGAGAAACCTAAAGCATCATCCGCTTCTTCAAAAATATGCCTTGCAACTGCATATTGATCATAAAAGTTTTTGCACATCCCTACAGCCTGTGATCCCTGTCCAGGAAAAACAGATGCTATTTTGCTCATGCAGACTTCACCTCGCTTTCAAGATATCTTTTATTTGCACCATTTTAGTATAACAGCTGCCCAAGTCAACCCTGCGCCAAACCCGGCTAACAGAACATTATCACTTTTTTTTATGGCACCTGCTGCCTGAGCTTCGCATAGCGCAATAGGAATGGAAGCCGCTGAAGTATTAGCATATTTATCCAGATTCACCCATACTTTATCCATTGGTAGTTTCAGCCGTTTAGCTGCAGATGTAATAATTCTAAGATTTGCCTGGTGAGGAATAAGCATATCTATATCTTCTGATTTCATGTTGGCGTTTTTCAGTGCTCTTTCTGTAGTTTTTCCCATAATTTTAATGGCAAATTTAAATACCTCCTGACCATTCATATGAATGGTATGGCCATTAGCCGCAACTGTCTCAGAACTTGCCGGACAACGGCTCCCTCCTGCAGGCTGATACAGATATTTACCACCACTGCCATCAGCACCCATGTCAATTCCCAAAACACCATAGCCCGGCTCTGTGATCCCGATAACGGCTGCTCCGGCCCCATCGCCAAAAACCACACAGGTATTGCGATCATGCCAATTCATTATGCTTGACAAAGTCTCCGCCCCTATAATAAGTATATGCTTATAAAGCCCAGACTTTATAATCTGACTACTCACCGCTAAGCTATAAACAAAGCCGCTGCATCCTGCGGATAAATCAAAAGCAGCTGCGTTTTTAGCACCCAAATGATCCTGAAGTATACAAGCCGTAGAAGGAAAAGCATGATCAGGAGACGCCGTAGCCAAAATAATAAGATCAATATCCTCAGCTGACAAACCAGCATCCTGCAAAGCATTCTTTGCCGCAATAAGTGCCATATCAGATGTTACTTCATTTTTTGCAGCAATATGTCTTTGTTTGATGCCAGTGCGCTCCGTTATCCACTGGTCACTTGTATCCACAATCTTTTCCAAATCGTAATTTGTCATAATTCTTTCAGGAACATAGTATCCCATACCTAAAATGCCGACCGCTATTGTCATTCGTTGATACCCCGCTCTTTTTTCGATGCAGCTATCTTTGCACCAATATGTTTGATTACATCATTATCAACAAAATCCATAGCCACTTTAATTGCGCTAATAATTGACTTTGCTCGAGAACTGCCGTGACAAATTATAAAAGGCGCACGGACTCCTAATAATAGGGCTCCGCCATATTCTGACGGATCAAGACGTTTTCTCAGTTTCTTCAGGGACGGTTTAATCAGCATGCCACCTACTTTAGCAATAATTCCACCATCTAAAATAGCCTCTCTCATAAGCTTTAAAATTGCCAAGGCCAATCCTTCAGCAAATTTCAAAACAACATTGCCAACAAATCCATCACAAACCACTACATCTACTGTTCCTTTATTTATGTCTCTTCCTTCTACATTGCCTATAAAATTTATCTGCCCGTTACTCTGCAACAAAGGATAGGTTTCTAAAGCCTGCTCATTGCCTTTTGTCTCTTCTTCCCCAATATTTAAAAGGCCGACCTTCGGATTTTTTATGCGCAGTATTCTTTCAGCATAAACTGTCCCCATAATAGCATTCTGTACCATATGGTCGGGCTTAGCATCCACTTTGGCGCCACTATCCAAGACCACTGTTGTTCCCGTTAAACTTGGAATTGGCGTAGCTATAGCAGGACGGTCCACCCCACGAATTCTTCCTAAGTATAATAATGCCGCTGCTACGGCAGCACCAGTACTAGCAGGTGCAACCAACGCATCACATTCTTTATTTCGCAGCATTTTGGCTCCTACTATCACAGAAGCATCTTTTTTAGATTTTACAGCAATGCTCGCATGTTCACTCATGGAAATTACTTCACTGGCATGATGAACCATTATTTTAGGATCATTATCCGCTTTATATTTACGCAAAAGTTCCCTGATAATATCAGCATCACCCACCAGTATGACCTCGCAACCAAAAGTCCTCACTGCTTGTACTGCTCCTAATACCATTTCCTGGGGGCCATAATCAGTTCCCATGACATCAACGGCTATTTTCATTCTTATGGTTTCCTTTCCTGGTCCAATGATACAACAATAAATTTGGCCCGAAAAACTTCCTCGTTATTATTTTTGATTTTTACCCAAATAAAATATTTATTATTGCGGCGGTGTGTTACCTCTGCTTTAGCTACTAATGTTACACCTGAATATACCGGAATCTTATATTTTACATTGCAAACCACCGTCAGTGCTATCTTAGCATCTACAACAGCCAATGCCAAAGTATCAGCCATGGCAAACATATAATATCCGCGAGCTACACCTGTTTTTTCAAGTACCATTTCCGGTAATATTTTCATTGTGGAAATGCCTATCTTATTCAATTCCAAATCAACGAGTTCGCCGATGATATCCTTTTTGTCAATGGCACGAAGTTTATTTTGCGCATTTTCCGCCATATTAAGTGTACGTTCCCGTAACTCAGGGATGCCAAGGGCAAGACGATCCAATCTAATAGACTGCACGCTGACATCCAGATCTTCTGCCAGCTGCTTATCTGTCCTGAATGGGTTGTCCCGCAAAATTCTTTTTAATTTTTCATGCCGCATAAGCTTTTTAAAAGAATTCACCTATACACCAACTTTTTTTAGTACTAGCTCATAATAGCTGTCTATATTATAAATTTAGAATATCTTTTTTGCAAGTAGAATTTCTAGCATTCCAAATAATTTCACAAATTTACAATTTAAAGAGACAAAGACCCTAAAAGCCTTAGCTTAAAGAGTCTTCAAACTTCAATTATTCGTCTTTTGCAATGACCTGTTTGCCTTGATAAAAACCGCATTCAGGACAAACTCGATGCGGAACTTTCATTTCATGACATTGCGGACACTCCACCAAATTAGGTGCAGTCAGTTTCCAATTAGCGCGGCGAGAATCACGACGAGATTTGGACATTTTTCTCTTTGGTACTGCCATTTCCTTACACCTCCTCAGGCTATCAAATAAACTAGTTTGGGTTTTACGCAATTGTTTTAATACTGTTAGCCTGGGATCAAAAGAAGTTCTGTCACAGTCACAATAGCCAGTATTAAGATCGGCGCCACAGATAGGGCAAAAACCCAAACAGTCCTCCTTGCAAAGAGTCCGCATCGGTTCCGCCATCAACAGACCTTCGCGTAGTGGTTCTGTTATATAAAGTACATCAGAATCACAGACATAAACATCCTTTACTCTTTCTTCCGCCGCACCTGATATATAAAATTACTCAGTAACCTCTGCTTTAATACATGTTACTAGTTCTCTCAAACAGCGGTTACAAGCGTGCTGCACTTTTGCCGTAATAACAGCCTCTAAGAACAAAATGTTTCCAGCATTGCTTATTTTGCCTTCCACATTTATTGTCCCAATAATGCGGATATCACTGTCTGATATATCCAGTTCTTTAGGATTCAAAATGCAAGAAAAAGTTTTCTGCTTAGCCAGATCCTTTTTTATTTCCGCGACACTTATTTCTATTATATTCTACCAATAGCTACAATTATATCCATATATAGCATTCTTGTCAAGAAACATACAGCCTAAAGCTTCGTTATCCCACGGCAGATCCTATATGTATCCTGCGCAATAACCAATTCCTCATTTGTAGGAATAACAAAAATTTTCACCCTAGCACGTCTTATGCTGATTTCACGCGCTTTCCTGCGAACCGCATTTAAAACCGGATCAATACGCGTACCAAGATATTCCAAACCATTACAAATTTTATCACGCATAAACGGCGAATTTTCTCCTAACCCTGCCGTGAAAACTATGGCATCCACGCCGCCCATGGCTGCAACATATGAACCAATATACTTTTTTACTTTATAAGCAAAGATATCTATCGCTAACTGGCTGCGTTCATCACCACTGTTGGCTGCTTCTTCCAAATCGCGGAAATCACTGGAAACACCTGAAATACCTAAAATACCGCTTTGCTTATTTAAGTAATTATCAACTTCCTGGGCAGTCATGTTTTCTTTTTCCATTAAAAAAGGTATTATGGCCGGATCAATCTCACCGCTACGTGTTCCCATAATAAGGCCTTCCAGTGGCGTGTATCCCATACTTGTGTCAACCGATTTCCCATATTTTATAGCCGTTATACTGGCACCATTGCCCAAATGGCAAGTTATAATGCGTAAATCACTAGTATGCTCCCCCATCATTTCAGCTGCTTTTTGAGCTACATATTTATGTGATGTGCCATGAAATCCATATCTGCGCAGGCCATATTTTACATATGATTCGTAGGGCAATCCATATAAAAACGCAACTCGTGGTATTGTCTGATGGAAGGCCGTATCAAATACAGCGACCTGTGGAACATCCTGCATCAACTCCGTACATGCTCTAATACCCAACACATTCGGCGGATTATGTAGCGGTGCGATTTCGCTGCAGGCCTCAATACCCTTAAGTACGTCAGATGTGATAAGCACACTGTCAGTAAACCTCTCCCCGCCATGGACTATGCGATGTCCAACAGCATCTATCCCTTTCATGCTTCCAATCACGCCGTATTCACTATTAGTAAGCGCCTCAATTACCATCTGAATCCCTACCTTGTGATCAGGAATATCGGCTTCAACAGTAACCGTGTCTTTACCTGCAGGCGTATGTTTAAGTAGTGAGCCTTCCATACCAATACGTTCGATAAGGCCCTTTGCCATCACAATTTCGCCTTCCATATTAATGAGCTGATACTTAATTGAAGAACTCCCACAGTTTACTACAAAAACAACCATAATAGGCCTCCCTAGGAAATCATATTTATCTTAGATATTAATAACATTCATTACTTTCACAGTGTACACCTTTTAACAAAATTTTAACAGTGTTACTTACTATAATTCATCCGCTTCACAAACTATATTTACGACAGCAAATTCCCAAATATTTATCATCCGAAGTAGCCCTAAAATTATGCTATAATTATAGAGGAAGATTATTCCAAAATGATGTATGAGGAGTAAAACATGCAGCAAGTAGTAGGCGTTATTGCCGAATATAACCCTTTTCACAACGGACATTTGTATCATTTAAAAGAAACACAAAAAACAGGCCTACCAGTTATAGCAGTAATGAGCGGTACTATTATGCAATGCGGCGAACCCTCTTTTTGGAACAAATGGCTCCGTGCACGCATTGCAACAATGAACGGTATTGATCTGATTTTGGAGTTACCTGCTGCTTTTTCCCTGCGCAGTGCAGAATTTTTTGCGCAAGGATCTGTCGCTATTTTGCAGGCTACAGGCTGTGTGAAATATCTGGCGTGCGGAACAGAAAATCCCGACTATGATTTTCAAGCTCTGGCACGCATAACCATAAGTTCTGACTTTAAACGACAACTGCAGTTGAATCTTAGAACAGGACTTACTTATGCTGCTGCTTACAGCAGTGCCATAGAACAGCTTAGTGATAAGAAAATTTATTTAAATATGCCCAATGACATTTTAACGCTGGAATATTGTAAGGCCCTAGAAAACACTTCAATCAGTCCAATCTTCATACAACGGCAGCAGGCAAAATATAACGAGGCCAACATATGCGGTCCTATCGCCAGTGCTACTGCCATCCGCGCTGCTTTCCGTGAACAACGCATTATAAAAAT
The DNA here is from genome assembly GCA_021201965.1 of Phascolarctobacterium sp. GTDB lineage: Bacteria > Bacillota > Negativicutes > Acidaminococcales > Acidaminococcaceae > JAJQAO01. Next base: position 8,383 of record JAJQDY010000006.1, on the reverse strand, counting down.
ACCAACAGTTGTTCCTTCCATTGTCTGGCAAGAACTCTCTAAATACCATGAAGCTGCAGCAGGCTACAACGAACAGCTTTTATGGCAATTAATCAAGTATCGCCTTGCCATGCTTAGCTCTGCGGAAATCGCCAATAGCTGCCAATGCAGTGAAGGTCTTGAAAATTTGATTAAAGACGCTGCCAGCTGCTCTTCCCTGTCTGAAGCCTTGCAGTGCTGCACAAAAAAACGCTACCCTGCAGCAAGGATCCGCAGACTGTTTTTGCAGTTGCTTCTGCAAAAATCCCGCCGCTACTTTGACCAAAAAGCTCCAGCATATTTCAGGGTGCTCGCTTTCTCAAGCACAGGCCGCCAGATTTTAAAAGACATAAAAACACAGAATGAACTGCCAATTATTACCAAACTCGGCAATAACCCATATTCAATGCAGAGTGCTTCCTTTAAGGAGCAGCTGGAACTTGATATAGATTCCAGCAATCTTGCTGCGCTATTACGTATACCTCCTCAAACTTATGGAAGTGATTTTTTAATTTCACCATATTATTATGATACATCTGCCAGTTAAACATCTAATATCGCACGTATATCTCAAACTCCAGACCCATCAAAGCATGGTATAAAGTTCTCACTGGCGGCTGCCTTTTCCTGTAGAAACCCATCTTCTATGGAACTGTTCAATAAATAGTCTTCCAGTTCACTGTACTCACCATCAGAAACCTTTCGGTTAATTTCTGGGAACTCCTGTGCACGGCCGCAAGGAGCATACTGACGCATCATACTAAACATAATCTGCCATGGTTTAAAATTTTGGGCGATCCAGTCTATTATTTTTTTGTATCTTCAATCTGTCCCAGCAAAATAAGATGCCTGACAAGTACGCCGCTTTCCATAATTCCGTCACTATTAAGTTTATACGATCCAACTTGTCGGTACATTTCCTTTATGGCTTGGGTTACTGTCCGGAAATACTATGGTGCATTACTACATTTTATAGCTTGTATATCATTGGCATATTTCAAATCCGGCATGTATATCCGTATTTTCCCTTCCAGCCTGCGCAAAGTATCCAATGTTTCAAATCCGCTGGTATTATAGACCACTGGCACGGACAACAGTTCTTACAAACTTGCTATAACAGCTTCTGCAAAATGTGTTGTAGTTACCAAATTTATATTATGTGCTCCCTGGGCAATAAGCTCATGATAAATCTCCCGTAAACGCTTTACGGTGATTTCCTTTCCAACACTGCCGCTGCTGATTTTTTAATTTTGACAAAAAACGCAGTATAAATTGCATCCAGAAAAAAAATACCTCTCCGCTTCCTTTTATGCCGCTAATGCATGGTTCTTCCCACATATGCAAGCCTGCACGTGCCGCAATAGGCTGCAGTCCACAACCACAGCTGCCAAAAATTCCTTCTTCGTCATTTATGCTATATGGTCTGTAAACACCGCAACGATGCGGACAAACGTAACAATATGGCATATCATCATCCCCTGTGCAGTTTGTTTTATTTTAGCACATAAACGCCCTTTATTGACAAAAAATATTATCCGCTTTTATAATTTTTAATATATCAGGCATATACTTAGCGTAAGTAGAATCCCGCAAAGAATTATAGTACCTGATGTGATTGTCTGGACATCAGTTCCAGTTCTTCCAAGTCTTATATATTTATGAAATATTTATGAGGGAGGATGTAATTTTGAAAGAATTACCTTTAAAATACGGCTGTAATCCTAACCAGACCAATTCCCGTATTTACATAAAAAGCAAGCGGGATTTACCTGTGGAAGTATTAAACGGCTGTCCAGGCTACATTAATTTTTTGGATGCGTTTAACAGTTGGCAACTAGTTACAGAATTAAAAAAAGCAACAGGCCTGCCAGCCGCAACATCATTTAAACATGTAAGCCCGGCTGGCGCCGCAGTAGGCTTACCCATGAATGATACTCTAAAAAAGATATATTATGTTGACGATTTGCCGCTCACACCATTGGCAACAGCATATGCAAGGGCACGCGGGGCTGACCGAATAAGTTCTTACGGAGACTTTGTTGCCCTGTCCGATATATGCGATGAAACAACGGCTGTTATGCTGGCGAGAGAAGTTTCAGACGGCATTATTGCACCTGGTTATACTGGAGAAGCCCTGCGCATACTTAAGACTAAACGCAAAGGTTCTTATAATATTCTCCAAATTGATTCAGAATATATTCCCGATGAATGCGAAACCAAGGAAGTCTTCGGCATTACTTTTGAACAGCACCGCAATAATGCCGAGGTTACTAAAAAACTTTTGGCAAACCGCCCTACCGTCAACAAAAATTTCCCACCTGAGTCAATTCGCGATTTGATTATCGCACTTATTACTCTTAAATATACCCAATCTAACTCTGTCTGCTATGTAAAAGACGGGCAGGCAATTGGCATCGGGGCAGGACAGCAATCCAGAATACACTGCACACGCCTTGCAGGCAACAAAGCAGATATCTGGTGGCTGCGGCAAAATCCAAAAGTTCTCTCACTTCCATTCAAAAGCAATCTCGGCCGCCCAGACTGTGACAATACTATTGATGTATATATCTCAGAAGATTACGATGATGTCTCAGCGGACGGCATCTGGGAAAACTTTTTTACAGAAAAACCCTCACCGCTTACCCATGATGAGAAAAAAATATGGCTTTCCAAACTGCATGGCGTATCCCTTGGCAGTGATGCCTTCTTCCCCTTCGGCGACAATATTGAACGGGCCCATCGCAGCGGCGTTCAGTACATTGCCCAACCAGGCGGTTCAATTCGTGATGACAATGTTATCGCAACATGTGATAAATATGGCATTGCCATGGCTTTTACGGGCCTGCGTTTGTTCCACCATTAAAAACATGAACCTACATTAGAACATCAAAAAAGTGGACAAATTATTTTATCCGCTTTTTATTTATCCTGCTTTTCGTTCTGCAAATTTATATCCAAATGTTGTTTGTAAGTCAAATCCTATTTCAAAAATCCTGTTCCAATGGAAATATATTTCCGTCTGTAAATCCTTAATATAATATTCCTTGTTCACTTTTACGTAAAAAGGCGTGCGCCCTAAGTTATAATGCAATAACTCCGTTGTTTTTAAATTAATGTATTGCTGAACCAGCAACTGCGCTACTTGTTGCTGTTTTTCCGTCAAAAGCACAGGATTAAAATTACGCCCCTGCATCTCTTTCTGCAGCTTATCATGATATAATTTCTGATAAATATAGTCTTCCAATATCATGCTGATAAGAAACCGTACATTGGACGCATAAAGATCTGGCAAATCCGCATCACCCAACTGCTGGCAGAGCACTGAGAAAATAACTTCCTGAGTAATGGCCGTCCCGGCAGAATTACTGAAAGTATTCCATCCTGCATAGACAGCCAATTTGTTCACAGCAACATTTTCTTCTAGCAATTTGGGTAACAACAACTCATCTGCATTAAAATTTGCGCTCAAATCAATTAATGCAGTTCTTTTATTGTTTTTTATTAGGTTCCATACCCATTCTGCCTGCTTTCTACCAGGTTTATTGGATTCGCTGCCACAATTAACATAAATTACAATATCTGCAGTTTCTATATTTTCAGACTCAGCTGCTCCTATTAAATGTAATTTATCCCTCAAGGTTTCCCCTACACTGACTGCCATAAATGGCATATACATAAATTCCATTTCCTGTGCAGCATACTGCAAAAAAACTTTCGGCTGATAATTTTGCTGATGCAAATAAGCCAGCCCTACCAAAACAGCTGCTATTTCACCAGCTCTATAGGTAGTATAGGCATTAGGAATGCCTTTCTCATAAATTCTGGCATATTTCAAGTTACGATTAGGCAACCCAAAAATGGAGCCATCGTCTTGACCAATAACTGTCATAAAATTGCCAGCACTCAACTTTGCAAAATCCTTATTGAATCTGTCATTAGCCCTGTAAAGAGAAATATATTTCTCCAATATATCATCAGGAATCCTTGCAGCAAGTTCCTCCTCTTCACGAGTTAACTCCAGATCATTAAATGTTTCTATCATATCACACAAAGTAGTATATCTCATTAAATGCCATTGGTACTAGCTATCTGGAATCAACTGATCACTGACCAAAAGTCTGGGAATAATGGAAAAACAAGCAAATTTCATCTTTGGATTTGCATCTCTTAATTCCGACATAATTTCTAGGAAATTATTTTGTTCAGAAACACCGCCTAACGGGAGCCGTAAATTTAAAAGCCCGCCATGAATTAAAAGGTCTGATGAAATAAGTGTATAATCAGCATTAGAAATACTATCCCGCAACCACAAATACAATTTTTCCAGCTGAGCAGGCTTGCTATAGTTGTCAAGAAATCCAATTGGCTGTAAAATTACCTTAATACCAGAAAGTTCGCCAAGCTGCTTTGGTAAAGAAGTACATACAGGTCTACCATCTAAAGGCAATAGAATTGCTTCCGTCGCTTGCGGCAATGTTTGCAATCTGACAGTTTGCGTTACCGGCAGACGTCATATGCAAAAATAAAAAAAGCAGCGCTAAAACAACTATCGGGGGAATTTTTTTCATCCTATCGCTGCTCCTTTAAATGAATTAAACATATTTACAAATATTATAGCATACGACCATAATTTTAAGGCATAAGTTTTGTTATGAGAATCATTGCTGGTCGTTCCTGCGGCCTTCATCTGACAACACCAAAAAATCTGGACCTGCGTCCTACGGCAGACAGAGTAAAGGAGTCCATTTTCGCTATTATCGGCAACAGGATAGCCGATGCTCAGGTCCTTGATCTTTTTGCTGGCACAGGAAATCTAGGCCTAGAAAGCTGGAGTCGTGGTGCGCATTCAATAACCTTTATTGACAAAAGCCAAGAATCCATTCGTATTATGCGCAGCAATATGGCTAAGTGCCATGCTGAACAGGACTGTACCGTTATAAAAGGCGATGCCATCAAAAGTATTGAAAAATTGTGCCACGAAAGCCGAAAATTTGATTTTATTTTTTGTGACCCTCCATATAATAAAAATTGGTTAAATGAAATTATCCTTGCCCTTGGGCAATTTCCTATTGTAAACTGTAATGGCTGGCTTATCATGGAACGTTCTCGCCATGACATTCCACCTGCATTGCCTGAAGGGTACGAACTTTTTCGCAGTGAAAAATATGGTAAAACCGTGGTGGATTTTGTTAAATTCATAAAACATCAATAGTCATGCTTTAACGCTTTGAAAAATCTCCATAAAATAATTTATCAATAAAAAGGATATATCTTTTTTATGTCGAATATAAAATAAGGTAATGTAATAACATCATATTTAGACACTATTGTTTAGGAGGTCAAGCCGTGCGCAGAGCAGTTTGTCCAGGTAGTTTTGATCCAGTGACAAAAGGACATATTGACATTTTCGAAAGAGCAAGTGCTATGTTCGACGAACTCATCGTCAGCGTTTTCTATAATCCTGGCAAAGATAAGGCAATGTTCAGCATGGATGAAAGGGTAGAAATGTTGAAGATTGCAACTAGCCATATCCAAAATATTCGTGTAACTAGTTTTTCCGGTTTGTTAAATGAATTTTGTGTTCAGGAAAAAGCCCCTTTTATTGTAAGAGGACTGCGCGCTTTCACTGATTTTGAATATGAGTTTCAACGGGCCTTATTAATAAAAAAAATGGATAATAATTTGGAAACAGTCTTTATTATGACGAATTCGCATTACTCTTTTGTCAGTTCATCAGGAGTACGTGAACTAGCAACTTTCGGTGCTAAACTGACTAATCTGGTTCCTGAATGCATTGAAGAACGTGTTCGTGAATACGTCAGACAAAAAGCTGATTAGGAAAGGAATGTTTCGTAAATGCTTGAACGCAGTAACACCAATATGACTCTGGACAGGATTTTCGAAGAAATCTTTAATATGATTAACGGAGCCAGCCGTATTCCCTTGACTGATAAAATTGTTATCGAAGAAAACGATTTAGCTTGCGCTTTAGATGATTTAAAAGATGCCATTCCCAAAGAAGTTAGCAATGCCAGCCATGTTTTGGAAGAACAAAAAAATATAGTTAACAAAGCCTATGAAGAAGCTGACAAAATTGTGCAGCAGGCTAAAGATGAGGCTGAACGTATTATAGGCCGCGCCACTGCTGAAGCAGACAGTAAAATTCAAGAAGAAGAAATAGTTAAGCAAGCGACCATTGTTGCTGAAGATATCAAGGCAGACGCCCTGCATTATCAGGAGGAAATCAAACGCGATGCTGATGATTATGCCACGCGTGTAAAACATGGCTCTCTTCAATATGCCGATGATATCCTGGCCTATCTAATAAATAACCTTCAATCAGCTCTCCAAGGCCTTACAGATAACCGTAGCAGTATTAACGAAGAGAGCAAGAATCTGCAAAGCTACGCCAATAATTTCCTACCAGACTCTGATAAACTGTCTGATGATGAAGAATAAATAAAAAAGGCGCTGTCATATTTCAAATAATATGACAGCGCCTTTTTTTATTCTTTTCTTTTCTCTGCTCCTCGAAATTTCACTAATCTTTAAAATCTAAAATCCCTCATGCCTGTTTCAATCTTTTTTAAATAGCCCGCACATACCTGGCGCACCTTTTCCTTCTGGATGTTTAACAGCTCTGTCTCAATCAGTTTTTCTCCCAGAATTCTGGTTTCTTCAGAAGCATAATCCACTAAAAATTCCTTCAATGTCAGCATGGCATTTGGGTGACAACAATTTTGAATTTGCTTGGATTTACACAATTCCATAAAACGATCCCCCGTTCGGCCTTTCCTATAACAGGCTGTACAGAATGATGGCAGAAATCCTAGTTGCATCAACCACTTGATTACTTCATCCAATGTACGTTGATCGGATACATCGAACTGCTCCGTATCAGTCGGCCGCTCTTCATACATGTATCCGCCTACAGAAGTCCTGGAACCCCCACTTATTTGAGAAATACCAAGATGTAAAACTCTTTCTCTCACCTGCTGATTTTCGCGGGTTGATATTATCATGCCAGTATAAGGCACAGATATTCTAATTAAAGCTACTATTTTCGCAAATACTTCATCATCAATTCCGTTCGTGAAGACACTGGGATCAATGTCATCAGCACGTTTAATGCGCGGCACACTTATGGTATGTGGCCCTACCCCATATACAGCCTCAAGATGCTCTACATGCATCAGTAGCCCAGCAAATTCATATTTATACCGTTCAAGACCAAATAATACCCCTAGCCCGACATCGTCAATTCCGCCTTCCATAGCCCTGTCCATAGCCTCGGTATGGTAAGCGTAATTATGCTTAGGCCCTATAGGGTGGAGTTGTTCGTAGCTTTCCTTATGATATGTTTCCTGGAATAAAATATATGTTCCAATCCCGGCTGCTTTTAATTTTCGATAATCCTCAACTGTTGTCGCAGCAATATTAACATTTACCCGCCTGATGGCACCATTTTTATGTTTAATTGAATAAATCGTATTAATGCATTCTAAAATATATTCAATTGGATTATTTACTGGATCTTCTCCTATTTCCAATGCAAGGCGTTTATGTCCCATATCCTGCAAAGCAATAACTTCTGCAACTACTTCTTCTTGTGTAAGCTTCTTCCTTGCAATATGTTTATTCTTTGCATGATAAGGACAGTAGGTGCACCCGTTAATGCAGTAGTTGGATAAATATAGCGGAGCAAACAACACTATGCGGTTGCCATAAAAATCCAGCTTAATTTGTTTTGCTAAAGCATAAATTTCCTGCAGTTTATTTTCATCTTCGCAAGCCAGCAATACTGGCGCTTCACGGTGGTTCAGGCCCTTTCTCAGCCTAGCTTTATCAATAATTTCATCTACAAGGACAAGATTGTTTTTATTCTTCTCTGCATAAGCTAAGGTTTCTAGAATTTCTTCGTGGCTGATAAACTCTTCAGCCTTCATTGAATTTACATTGTACAATTAATTTCATCCCTTTCGAGTCAGCTTCGCTTCCTCGTTAGTTTTGGATTGCATATCCTACGCTAAAAATATTCACCCTACTTTTCGCAAGTACCTTCAATAGCTGACGAATAAGTTGCTTTAGCACTTACACCTGGCAGTTGCCCGAGTTTTCCGGACAGGGAACTAATAATATCGGGTGGCGCATCTATAACAACGCAAATGATATTTATGCCTTTTACCCTGTAGGGAATTCCCATTCTACCAATGATCTGCTGTCTGTAGGTATGCAGAATATCATTAAGCCTATCTACCGAATCATCTTTAGTGATAATTATGGAAATTACTGCTACTCTGGTTTCCATGATACCGGGGGGGGGGGGGGGGGGGGGGGGGGGGGGGGGGGGGGGGGGGGGGGGGGG
>JAJQDY010000016.1 GCA_021201965.1 Phascolarctobacterium sp. | reverse complement strand
CTATGTGTCCTGCTATCTTCCGAAGGCTCATTCCCTCTCTGTTAATGGCTTGGATCGTGCCTCGGTCGATGTCCGTCAGATGTTTTCCCTTCTTGCGCTTCTCCGCATCTGTGATAGAATGTGGGTAGTCCATAGTGATTGTCCTCATCGATAGGGTTTTGTGTGTGAACCCTATTCTACCACGGATTCAATCGCTATGGATTTTTTAACTGTTTAATTTCATTTTACAATCGGCCACAATTTCTTGAATGCTGAAGTATAATAAAAGGGGTTTTAGTAGCTTTCTTCGTATTTGTGATATAATATATTACTACAGACATAAGAAGTAAATAGAAAAAGGAGAAAATAGAGTGTTACATGTTGAAAATTTGTCTGTGGCCATAGGCGGCAAACAGATTCTTAAAAATATTGATCTGCATATCGCACCGGGTGAAGTGCATGTACTTTTTGGACCAAACGGCATTGGGAAATCTACCCTTATTGGAACCATTATGGGTTTTGAGCGTTATGAGATCTTGGAAGGGAAAATCATTTTTAAAGGGCAGGATATTACGCATGTTCCCTGCTATGAATGCGCAAGGTTGGGACTTGGTGTAATGATTCAGCGTCCTCCGACAATAAGGGGTTTGAGCTTGCGCCAGATGCTTGGTATCTGCGGTGCATCGGAAAATGAGATTGAAGACACAGCAGGTTGGATGGGGCTTTCCGAATCTTTGAATCGCAGCGTGAACGAAGGATTCAGCGGCGGCGAGTTGAAGCGGAGTGAACTGTTGCAGCTTATGGCCCAGAAACCGGATCTTTTGCTTTTGGATGAACCAGAATCTGGCGTAGATGTGGAAAATATAGCTTTGGTAGGCAGGGCTACTAACTATATACTGCAGAGTGGAACCTGTAGTGGTGTTGGTTGCGATAATCCATGTTGCAATCCTAATACGAAAAATCCTTTGGATGTGTCAAAGCGTAGCGGCTTTATTATTACCCATCTCGGACATATTTTAAAATATGTCCCGGCATCACATGCCCATATTCTCTATAAGGGAACAATGACATGTCCAGTCGGAGATCCTCTAGAAGTGCTGAACTGCATTAGCCGGTCTGGCTATGAAACTTGTGTGAACGGTGGCTGTAGGAGGGCAAAATAGTGACTGAAAAGGAAACATTAAAGGCGGCACTGGAGAAAAAAGCCGCATTGGGAAATGACATAGACTTATCTAAATTTGACGATAATGACGATGTGCATCTGAAAAGCACGGAAGAGATATCTGTTGCAGGCAAGTCCCGCATGGAGCATGTGGGGATTGAACTTGATGCGGAAAATCGCAGCGGTAGTTTCATTCAGGCTGACAATGCAGCCTTGGAACAAAAGGTAAGGCCACAAACACCGCTGGAACTTATGAATACGGGTATTGCAGCACAGAAATACTCTGAGCTGGTAAAAAAATACTGGTGGAAAGCAGTATCCGCGGATACGGATAAATATACCGCTATTACAGCCTTGGAAAAGGAAAATGGTTATTTCATTCGTGTAAAGGCAGGGAAAAAAATAAAATATCCTCTACAAGCCTGCATTTTTATAAGCCATGAGCAGCAACTACAGCGCGTACATAACGTGGTCATTGTTGAGGATGACGCAGAACTGAACATTATTTCTGGATGTGCCAGCGATCCTGAAGTGGACAAGGCTATCCATCTTGGAATAAGTGAATTTTTCATAGGCAAAAACGCTAAACTTACTTTTACTATGATCCACAGTTGGGGAGAAAATGTTGCGGTAAGACCCCGCACGGTGTCCATTGTGGAGGAAGGCGGTCAGTTTATTTCAAATTATGTATGCATGGAAAAAGTAAAAGACGTACAGATGAATCCTGTAACCCGTTTGGTGGGAAAGGGAGCAGTAGCGCGCCTCAACTCTATTTTAGTAGCGCCGAAAGGATCACATCTTGACATCGGAGGAAAAGCAATATTGGAAGTGCCAGGGACGAGGGCTGAAATTGTAGCGCGAACTATTTCAACAGGCGGTGAGGTAGTGAACCGCGGTACAATGATAGGGCAGGCCGAAGGAGTGAGAGCTCATCTTGAATGTCATGGGCTCATGCTCTCAAATGACGGCTATATTTCAGCTATCCCGCAGCTGGACGCTTTTACAGGCAATGCGGAGTTAAGTCATGAGGCTGCCGTAGGGCGTATTGCACCTGAGGAAATAGAGTACCTGATGGCCCGCGGCTTGGACGAAGAGGAAGCCACATCAACTATTGTGCGCGGTTTTTTGAATATCAACATTGAGGGATTGCCTGAAAGCCTGGCAGCAAAAATAGCTGATACCCTGGACACGTTTACTCTTGAGAAGGGGCTGTGAAATGGATCAAAATCTTGAAATGGATTTGGGTATATTATCGTCTAAGGCTTTAGAAGCGGGAGCTAGTGCCGCAAAAATTGTGGAAGTGGCAAAAATAAAAACCGGAGCCTGGACAAGGATGAAATGCCAGTATGGCTGCCCGAATTACGGTGCCATATTATGCTGTCCGCCCTATACGCCAGATTATGCGTCAACACAGCAGTTTCTTTCGGAATATGCCTGGGGAATTTTGATAGAATATATCGTTTCTCTATCTGAAGGCGACTTCAAAAATTATACGAAAATCGATTCCAGAATGGGAAAGGATTTTCTTGATATTCTTCTTACGGTAGAAAAAGAAGCTTTTTGCCAGAACCATTACCGTTCTTTTGCCTTAAAGGCAGGTCGCTGCACTTTGTGCGAAAAATGCAATCTGGTGAAATGTGTAAATCCAACTAAGGCAAGACCATCTCTTGAAGCTTGTGGCATAGATGTATTTGCCCTGGCAGGCGACAATGGATTCCAAATGAAGACTATCACTGGCCCCATAAGCGAACTGAAAGTTTACGGTATGGTTTTGATCGAATAATCTGCATGAAAATGTCAATCAAGGGATCGTTAAAGGGAAAAATACTTGCCAAACTGCTAGAGGTGGGTTATAATTCATAGTGTTCTGCGGAACACTCTTACTCCGGGATAGTGTAATGGTAGCACAAGTGACTCTGGATCATTTAGTCTGGGTTCGAGTCCTAGTCCCGGAACCATTTTTTTAAGGCGCTATGGTCAAGCGGTTAAGACGTCGCCCTCTCAAGGCGAAATCACGGGTTCGATTCCCGTTAGCGCTACCATTGAAAATTACCATATCATTTCTGGGAGGGTATTTTTGGTTAATATAGGTAAACCTAAAAATAAAATAGGTTGACTAAAATAAAAAGGATGCGTATAATACTGGTTAACTAAATATCAAGACATATTTTACGAAAATTGCAAGTGCAAGTTGAACACATCCGTGTAAAAGTTTAATAGA
>JAJQDY010000007.1 GCA_021201965.1 Phascolarctobacterium sp. | reverse complement strand
TAGAATGTGGGTAGTCCATAGTGATTGTCCTCCTCGATAGGGTTTTGCGTGTGAATTCTATTCTACCACGGATCCAATCGCTATGGATTTTTTAACTGTTCAACTTCATTTTACAATCGGCCATGAATATTCTTTTTAATTTCATTGCAGCCTCCGCCGGAAATTATTTATTGGTATAGTGCAGGGCAGGGAAGACCAGAAGCCACGCTGCCTTCCACATGCAGTTTTCGTCAAAGTCAAAGCGGCTGTTATGGTGTCCTGCGGCAAGTTCCGCTCCGTACATTATATATACGGCATGTCCGCCTTTTTCCCTGACGCACTCCATGAAATAGGTACAGTCCTCACTGGCATCCATGTCCATGTAGTCAATGATGCTGCCGTACAGGCCGTATTCCTTTGCAAGGACGCCACTTCAAGGCCCAGTTCCTTATCGGTGGTGCCTGCGGGGGAACTGCCGTCCCTCTTTACATCCACTTCAACGTCATAGAGCTCTGCGCTTGCCCGTATCATGCGCTAGGACTCGGTGGCCATGTATCCGTCTATCTCCGTGGTCGCGCCGCGGATTTCCAGTTCCATTACGGCAATATCCGGCACCACGTTGAGTCCGGTCAAAGCATTCAGGGTCCCGACGTTTATGCGGGATGCGCCTTTCCCGTGACGGGCTATGGTATTCATGGAAATAGCGGCCTGGGCTGCTGCAAGGAGGGCATTTTTTCCGAGTTCCGGGGACATGCCGGCATGACTTGATACGCCTTTAAATGCCGCAGTAATTTTCGTCGTCGCAAGGAATCCGCCAGTCAGGCATACCAAGCTGTCACTACCAGTCGCCTTAATGCCGATATGTCCGCCGAAAAAGTAATCAACGTCATCCACCACGCCTTTTTCTACCATGGGCCTGGCGCCATGTACATCTTCTTCCGCCGGCTGGGAAATAAGTTTTACCGTTCCGGCAAGTTTTCCCCTGTTTGCTGCAATAAGTTTTGCAGCCGCAAGGCCTATTGTTACATGCCCGCCATGCCCGCAGACATGCATGGCATTGGCGTGGGCGGAAACAAAACCTTCCATGAAGGGACGGTGTTTTTCCGTCTTTTCCTCTTCCACATTATTGGAATCCATGTCAAAGCGGAATGCCACGGTCTTTCCGGGTTTTGTTCCCTTAAGGACACCAACAACCCCCGTTTTTCCGCCCTGCATCCTTTCCACGAGCTTTTTATCCGCGCCTTCTTTTATGGCGCATTCAATGCATTCTTCAAGTTCCGCTTTTCCGGAAACTCCCGTCATTAAAGCCCCGTCCACTGCATCGGCCCCGAAATAAACGGTATAGCCGAGAGCCTGCAGTTCCCGTATTATCATGCTTGCCGTACGGAATTCCTTCCAGCATGTTTCAAAATACCGGTGCAGGCCCCTCCTCCTTGTTACCATTTCATCCTTTAAGGCTTCAGCCTGTCTGGCGGTGCTTTCCATTTTATCATTCCCTTATCGGAAAATGTTCCCTTTATGCATGGGGAATATTCGTAAATTCTGAAATCTCGCGGTTTATGTTGCACAAATCGCTTACGGACAGGTCATGCAGGTTTGTATGCCCCGTAATGCGGGCATATGTCCTGAGCTCAGCAAGGGATACCTTAAGGAAGTTCCTTACCCTCTCCGCCGCAGCTTCTATATTCAGGTGTGCCCTGAGTTCCGCGTCCTGGGTTGCCACCACTACCGGACAGCGCCCGCTGCCGCAGATCCTGTACTTCTGGCATGCAGCGGCAATAAGCCCCGCACCGGCAACGGCAACAGCATCCGCACCAATGGCAATGGCTTTTGCAAAATCGCTGGATAGGCGAAGGCCCCCGGTAATAATTAAGGAAATATCCTTTGCGCCCACCGAATTAAGGTATTTGCGTGCACGGTAAAGCGCATAAACGGTATGCACGGTAGTGGAATCCCTCAGGTGTTTAGGGCTTGTACCAGTAGCACCGCCGCGTCAGTCAATGGTTATAAAATCAGACTCCGCATAAACGCAGTATTCAAAGTCGCGCTCAATATGCCCAGCGGCAATCTTAATCCCGATGTGGCGGCCGTCGCTCATCTCCCTGAGTCTTGTTACCATGGCCTTCAGGTCATCTTTCGTGTTCACGTCAGGGAATTTTGACGGGCTAATAATGTCTTCACCCATGGGTTTACCCATCATGGCAGCAATTTCAGGCGGTACCTTTTCGCCCGGGAGATGGCCTCCCATACCCGGCTTGGTCACCTGGCCGATCTTTATTTCCACGGCATCGGCGTTTCTCATGTTTTCTTCCGTCACACTGTAAAGGTTATGGATATATTCGAAAATATATTTCCTGGCTGCGGCCCGCTCTTCCGGCAGGATGCCGCCTTCACCGCACATGGCGACACTGCCTGCAAGGCTCGTTCCCATGGCAAGGGCCACTTTCGTTTCCTTGAATAATGCACCGAATGATATATGGAAAATGAAAACCTGGTTTTCCGCAATGAGCGGCCTCTTCGTATTCCTTCCTATTACCACGGTAGTTCACACTTCTGCATGATCCTCAAGGGACGGCGGATTAAGCTGGGCACCCAGAATAAGTATGTCATCCCATCCGGGCATCTTCATCTGCGTTCCCATGGACCCTATAATGCTTTTCCCCGTAACCGACATCTTATGAACGTCATCCATGCCGCGGCATGCCGGATCCTGACGCGCAAAAGCAGCATCATAAGCCAGGTTCAGCTGGACTTTCTTTTCTTCCACTTCATCCTGCTGTTTCTCTTCTTCCTCAAAAGGCACGGACTTTTCCTTCGGCTGCCCGCATACCGGATATGCCTACAGTTCCTCAAAGCTCTTTCTTTCCTTATTCCTCGTCGAAAATATACCCACAGACGCTGCAGCGGTATTTTGCAGTGCCGCTCTTCTTTTTCTTCTTGACCATTGCGCACCTATTTCTTTAACGGAAAATTTTTATTAAAAAATATTGCGTTTTTATATTGATTATTATACTTATATTAAAAATCCGCGTCAACTTCAGCCGTTGCATTTTACAGAGATTTCACCCTTTATGATATGTTGCAAATAAAAAGGAGATGCCCTATAATATAAGTCACATATTGTAAAATCTTATGCAATTCAACAGGAGAGGTGTGTCGTGGAAAGAGAAACTTTTTCATCAAGGCTTGGCTTCATCCTCATTTCTGCAGGCTGTGCAGTGGGGCTTGGCAACGTATGGCGTTTCCCTTATATTGTAGGCATGTACGGCGGTGCTTCCTTCATTCTTATTTACCTGTGCTTCCTGCTCATCCTGGACCTGCCAATTATGGTCGCTGAGTTTGCAGTAGGCCGCGCCAGCGTGCGCAGTTCCTCGAGATCATTTGACGTGCTGGAACCCAGAGGCACGAAATGGCATATTTACAAATATTTTGCCCTGGGCGGCAATATGCTGCTCATGATGTTCTATACCACCGTTTCCGGCTGGATGCTTTACTATTTTTACAAAATGGCCGCCGGCGGTTTTACCGGACTTAATTCGTACGGCATAGTGAAGGTCTTTACTTCGCTTCTCAGCGACCCTTTAACAATGACAATCAACATGTGCCTCATCGTAATTGCCGGCTTCGGCTCCTGCTACCTCGGAATCAGGGCCGGTGTCGAACGCATCACCAAGTTCATCATGACCTTCCTCCTACTTCTTATGATAATCCTGGCGGCCAATTCCGTGATGCTGCCCGGTGCAGTCGAAGGCCTTAAATATTACCTCTACCCAGATTTCGGCAAAATGGCCGAATACGGTATCTCGGAAGTTGTCTTTGCAGCCATGGGACAGGCATTCTTTACCCTCAGCATTGGCATCGGCTCCCTTGCCATTTTCGGGAGCTACATAGAAAAGGAACAGCGGCTGACGGGCGAAGCCATGTGGATTATTGCACTTGATACTTTTGTTGCCATTATGAGCGGGCTTGTTATTTTCCCCGCCTGCTCCAGCTTTAATGTCAGCCCCAGCAGCGGGCCGAATCTCCTCTTCATTACCATGCCCAACATCTTTAACGTCATGGACGCGGGGCGAATGTGTGGGGCACTTTTCTTCCTCTTCATGCTTTTTGCGGCACTTTCCACGGTCATTGCCGTTCTTGAAAATATTACCACCTGCATCGTCGAACTTACCGGCTGGACACGTAAGGGTACCATCCGTTTCGGCGTGGTTGCCATTATCCTTCTTTCCATACCCTGCATACTGGGATTTAATCTGTGGAGCAGTTTCCACCCCCTGGGCGAAGGAAGCGGCGTCCTGGATCTTGAAGATTTTCTCCTAAGCAACAATCTAATGCCGCTTGGGAGCCTTGTGTATCTTGCCTTCTGCACCAGCCGCTATGGATGGGGCTGGGACAATTTCATCGGGGAAGCCAATACCGGCGAAGGCATAGCCTTCCCGAAATGGATCCGTTTCTATGCAACCTGGATTCTTCCCCTAATCATACTCTATATTTTCGCCATGGGCTATTACAGTATGTTCTTTAAGTAAAACCTCAGCCATATTAAAATGCCGCCAGTCTTTCGGGTGCCGTTTTTATTTGTTTCATAAACCTGCAATCCCTTTTCAGGAGCATTATGCAATGGCAATTAACATGATAAAAAAGATAACAATTTATTCAGCCGGTTTACTTACTATGGCTATTGGCATCAATATTTCCAAATTATCAGTTCTTGGAATCACGCCTGTCAGTTCCATGGCGAGGGCCTGTGAACAGATTTTCAGGCTGACGTTAGGCACGACAACTTTGATCATCAATATCATTTTGCTCCTAGGGCAGCTGCTTCTACTGCGCAGGGATTTCCGCCAGCTGAATGTCCTGGGCCTGCCATTAACTGCCGTGTTCAGTCTGATGCTTGACATCACGGGTACGGATCCTGAGGCTATAGGACACCTTCTGATAAATTTCACGCGGCCGGAAGAATATCATGTGAAGTTTATTTATATGATATTAAGTATTGTCATTCTCTGTATTGGCGTATTTCTTTACATGCTCACCAACTAGGTTCCCCTGCCTCCGGAAAGTCTGGCTTTGAGCATCTCAGAAAAAACAGGAATAGTATTTGGTAATTGCAAGTCATTCGTAGATACAGTAATGATTGTAATTGCAATGATACTTCAGATACTGTATTTAGGAGGCGTTCAGTCGTTTATGACTGAAAATGTCGTTGTATGCGAGTGTACAATCATTGTGGCAATTGAGGTAGGGCAGGTTGTCAGATTTATGGCAAAACGCTGGGCGAAACCAATTGACGAATGGCTTCAGAAAATAGCCTGAAAAAAATACGGCCATGCTCTGGCCGTATTTTGCTTTAAGGTTACTCTCTGAAACCCGAATTGCCTGGTTTTGGCTTTCCGTCAGTCCGCCCATAAGTCCGCATTACCGAACCTTTCATCAAGGCCTTCACTGAACCACCTGCCGTTCAGGACATTACGGATTATATCTTACTTGTTTTCACCGGGAATGCTCTCATCCCTTTCAAGGTCCCTGATTATCTTATCGTAAGTCTCATCGCTTTCCTTAATGGTAATCCTTATGTCTTCCCTGTCGGCGTCAAAAAGCAGTTCGTATTTCTTTTCCGGATCCCATTTTTCCCACCTTACGGGAAGCATTCCGCTGTTATTTGGGTTGCCCGTGCGCATGAAGGATGCAATTGTTGCAATAAAAGCTTTGGAAAGTTCCTTTGCGCCTTCGCTTTCAAATGCATCCGTCCCTTTCGTGAAGGGAAGGGGCTGATCCGTCAGAAACGGCAGGAAGACCCCGTGGATGGCACCGTTTTTCGTTGCGTATTCCTCGCCCACAACTTCCGGATCGTGACCGAAGGCAAAAGTTCATACGTAAATGTCATTCTTGTAATTGGCATAAATATTTTCCGCAGATTCCTGGCCGTTGAAATAGCCGTAGAACCTGCTGCCGTACCTGTTGGCAAAGGTGAATTCATCCCTGGTTTCCTTATCGGTCGTTATTTTATCCAGACGGTCCTTAAAATAGGCGTCCCGTGCCATAAAGGAACTGGCCTCGTCCGCACTTGTAAGCATCATGAGCGGCACGCTGAAGTAATTTCCCGTGGCAAAGCCTTCCTTCGGGAGCAGGGCCCCGTCCCCGTAAAGATGGGGAAAGGAACTCATCCTTATTACGGCGCCCGCCATTACGGGGGCAAGATCCTCCGCCTTTTTGTTCATAAGGTAATTCCTGGCGGCATCACTGTCTGTAAGGAGCCACTTTGCGGCACTGTCCACATCTTCCTTGATTCCGTCCTTTACTGCAAGAGGCGCGAGTTTTGCCGCAATAACCTTTCGGCTCTTTTCCGCATCGGCTACCGTAAGCCCGCCGCTAAACGATATGGCTTTATCGAATTTTCCCCTGAAAAGAGGCGATATGAGCATGGCCATGACGTCACGGCCCCCTGCGGAAAATCCTGAAACCGTAATGTTTTGCGGATCGCCGCCGAAATTTTTAATAGTTTTCTTCACCAAGTCAAGGGTCGCCGCCTGGTCAAGGAGGCCGTAGTTCCCTGATTTTTCGTAAGGTGTTCCCTGCCCAAGGGCGGGAAGGTTGTTAAAACCCAAAACTCCCAGGCGGTACTGGGCGGAAACATAAACCGCATCCGCTTCACACGCGAACTTATCGCCTATCCACATCCGGCTGCTGCTGTACTGGTTATTGCCACCGTGGGAAAATACCAGGACTGGAAGGTCCCTTTCTTCCGTGTCTGGCCTGTAGATGTCAAGGGTCAGTATTCCTTCTTCCCCGAGTACCTTCCTTCCGTTGAACTGGATATTTGCGGGTGCTGGCTTGGAGCAGTCCTTAACGCCCATGAACTTTTCCGCCTTCTTTGGTCCCTTGAAACGGTCTTCTCCAACTGCCCTTTTCGCATAGGGGACACCGAGCCATTTAACCGTGGCATACGCTTCATCGCATGTTCCCGCAACGGTGCCTTCACGGACCTTCACGTCTTTTATGAATACGGCATCCGCAATAAGGCAGCCTGAGATCAGTATGCTTAAAATTGCCCCAGCTAAAACTCTCTTCCCTTTCAATTCCCATCTTCCTTTCACGGAAAAATCAAGCAAAACTGCCGGAATCTTGAGACCTGGCAGTTTTTTTATGTTCCTTTTTTATCGCTGCTATTTTGTCCTTCCCGGATATGCCTTAAGTGCCTCGCCTAAAAGGTATACCGCCCTTTCCAGATCCTCGCTCTTTAAGACATATGCCACGCGCGCCTCGTTCTTGCCGACATTCGGATCGCTGTAGAAACCGTTGCCCGGTGCGAACATTACAGTTTCGTTGTCAATGGAAAAGTTTTCCAGCGTCCAGATGGCGAATTTTTCCGCATCGTCCACCGGCAGGGAAACCATCAGGTAAAATGCCCCTTTTGGATCGCTTGCGGAAACCCCCGGCAGTTTTGCAATGGCTGCGGCGATGGTATTGCGGCGCTTTTTATATTCCTTGTTCACTTCTTCCAGATAGCTGGCAGGAGTCGTATAAAGGGCTGCAGCGCCTACCTGCTCAATAGTCGGGCTGCACAGGCGGGCCTGGCAGCATTTCATGATATGGCCGTGCAGTTCCTTGTTCTTGCTTATAATGCAGCCGATACGCACACCGCAGGCACTGTAACGCTTGGAAACGGAATCTATGATTATGAGGCTGTCGTCAAGGCAGGGTATGGTACCGAAACTTTTGCAGATACTGCTTTTCCCATCATAGACGAATTCCCGATAAACTTCATCCGCTATAAGCCCCAGGTCATATTTCACCACCAGGCGGGAGATTATTTCCATCTCTTCCTCGGTGTAGACAACACCAGTCGGGTTACCCGGGTTTGTTATAAGTATTGCCCGTGTCTTAGGCGTAATGCGTGCTTCTATCTCTTTTTCGCCGGGCAGGTGGTATCCGTTCTTGACGCTGGTCCGGATGGCGTTAATTTTTGCGCCGTACTCCTTGGCAAAAGTTGTGTAGTTAGCATAATAAGGCTCAAAAACCACAATCTCGTCGCCGGGATCGCATAAGGACATTACGGCAAATTGCAAGGCCTCGCTGCCGCCGTTAGTGACATAAATGTCCTCAACGGCATAATCCATGCCTTTTTCCTTGTAGTATTTCTGGATGGCCTTAATCAGGGGCATCTCGCCCTTGGAATTGCCGTAGGCAATTACTTTCTCGCCGTATTTACGTATACTGTCCATAAACTGCGGCGGAGTTGCGATATCAGGCTGACCAATGTTCAGATGATACACCTTTTTCCCGGCAGCCTTTGCTGCGTCAGCATAGGGAGTAAGCTTCCTTATGGGTGAAGTAGATATGCTCTGTACTCGTTGTGAAATTTTCATTGTGAATCCCCCGTTAAAAATGAATTTCGTGCCGTCAGGCTGTAAATATATTATAGCACATAATGCCCCTATATAGAATTCAGTGCCGTAAAATTACTGGCAATCCATTACCTGCCTGGGTTTTCCCCTGTCCGCCTTCCCGCTTTCGTTTTTGGGAATGGCGTCCATAAAAATGAACTGCTTGGGCATTTCGTAATCTTCAAGATGCTGCCGTAAAAGACACAGCAATTTCGCTTTCGGTACTCTTTCTCCTGCAATGCAGGCCGTCAGTGTATCCGCATTACCCGTCTGCAGTAAAATCACTGCGGCGTCCGTACATTGCATGGTTTCGAGCAGTGCATTTTCCACTTTTCATGCCGAAACCTTAATACCGTTTATGCTGAGCATGACATCCTTCCGCCCCAGGAAATGTAGATTTCCCTCATCATCAAGGTATCCCCTGTCCTTTAAGGAAAAATGCGTTTTTATTCCTTCCACGCCGCTGTTATTTAGTAACGAAAATTTCTTCACCTTTTACGGAAATAGCAACTCCTGGGGAAGATCTGCCAATAATGGTCCTGTCACGGGTCATATACCTGCCTTTTATATATGTTGTGTAGTTAACCTCGCTGGCCCAGTAATAGAGCGTTATTTCCGCCTCCGGGAAAAACGTCTTCAGCCTCTCCGCCTCGGGAAGCCCCATGCTCTAGGAACAGATTATTATGTTTTTTATACTGTTGTTCTCCTTTTTCATCACCATTGGGAGGAGCATTAGCTTTGACGGTATGAGATAAACCGCATCCGCCTCATATTTTTCCTTTTCCTCCAGTCAATGACGCGGGCGGAATTTTTCTGCGGCAATGACCGTACCGCCTGCTGCAAAAACGCCAATGTAAATGCTGAGATTTCCCGTAAACGCGAGGCTTCCCTGGCAGAAAATGGCTGTATCCACGGTAATGCCGAAAACATAATTCTGGCACGCGAAAAAAATCGGCCCAGCTTCCGTAGCTGCGCCATAAAAGCTTACTTTTTCCCGTTGAGCCTGAAGTCATGACCCCCATACAGGTTGCCGGAGGAATCCTTATTCCGTCAAATACTTCACCTGCGCTTGCCGCAGTTGCGATAACGGGCACTTCCTCCGTGCCGCTGAAGGCCAGAAATTCCAGCAGCTGGCATCTTATCTTTTCCTGACTTATAAAGCGGACCTTCCTTTCCACCTTTATTCCGGCCCAGGCCCTGTTTCTTATGGCAGCTGCCTCCCTTACCAGATCGCCGTAGGTAAAACTTACGCCTTTTGCAATAAGTGCCGTTTTTTCGGCCTTCTTTGTCTTAAGCAAGGATAAGTAATCCATTTTTAAATCATCTCGACAGCCATGGCCGTGCCGATACCGCCTGCTTCCGCTATGCTGCAGCATCCCCGCAGACCGCCAGTCCTTTCCAGGTTTTCCAGAAGATGCAGCATTATGATGCCGCCTGAAGCGCCGTAAGGATGCCGTAGGTCATGGTACCGCCGAAAATATTATATTTGCCAATGCTTTCAGGAAATGCCCTTGCAAAGATGACATCAATGACCGCAAAAGCCTCGTTTACTTCAAAGGCATCAATGTCACTTTCCTGAAGTCCCAGTTTCCACAGAAGCTTTTCTAGTGCCGGGACAACAGTTCCATGACTTAAAAGTGGATTCCCGCCGGTGGCGGCATATCCTGAAATCCTCGCCTCTCCTTTAAGCTGCCGCTTCCTTAAATAATTTCCGGAACAGAGGACAAGAAAGGCAGCACCGTCATTTGTAAGACATGCGTTTGCGGCAGTAATGACGCCGCCAGTCAGCACTGGATTCACCCGCGTAAGGAGCCTTCCGTTCATTTTAGGACGGATCCCTTCATCATTTCTCCCGCCGCAGACAGGGACAATTCGGTCCTTAAGTATTCCTTCTGCTTCGGCTTCTGCCGTAAGGTGGTGGCTTTTTAGAACCCATGTGTCCATTTCATCCCTTGTAATGTTTTCCTCTTTTGCCGTAAGTTCCGCATCTTCCAGCATAACCGTTTCCCTGTGGATGCTCGGCATAAACTTTGCGACGGTGTAGTCACCTTCCCTGAAATCCGGATGGTTTGTGCTATAGCCGCACCTCGGTTGGGTAGATAAGCTTTTAAAGCCTTCTGCTATAATGACATCCGCATCTCCCGCTGCAATCTTTGCTGCGGCCACTGCAATGCTTTCAAGGCCGCTGCCGCACTGCGCATCAATGGTAAAGGCAGGAACGTGTGGGTACGCCCCTGCCTCAAAAGCCGCAAGACGCGCAATATTCCCTCCTGTACCTACGACATTGCCGGCAATTATAAAGTCCGGCTTTTCGATATCATATTTTCCATAACCTTTTCCAGGACCATGGCACCTAAAATTTCCGCAGGAACATGCCTGTACATGCCGCTTGAAACCACAATATGACTGCGCAGGCCGCCTAAAATATATACATCCACGGCTATTTCCCAAAAATCCTGCAGATAGGTCCTGCAAGGAATGCGGCGGCCAGGCATTTTACGATGTCAAGGGGAATAAACGGCACTGCCCCCGTCATGACGGCTGCAGTCCATGCCATGCCAGTCACCAGCTTCAGCTGGATGACGCCTGCAAGATATATGATGGGAATGCCAACGCATATCCCTAGCATGGCAAAATGCCTGAAATTATAGTTTTCACCTTTTAAAAAGGCTATCAGAGTAACGGATATAAGGAAGCCGAAAAAATATCCGCCCGTCGGGCCGAATAGTTTCCCAGGCCCGGACGTGCCGCCCGTAAAGACGGAGATGCCCGCAAGGCCTATCAGAATGTATACCAGCATCGTTAAAAACGCCTGTTTCGGTGTCGTGAGAAACCCAACAAGGTTTATAATCAGTGTCTGGAGGGATATAGGCGACATGGAAAACGGCAGCGGGATAATAATATATGCCGATACGCAGTTCATGGCCACCAGAAGGGCAATCTTCGTCATTTCGGAAGTTCTACTTATAGAAGAGCTGTTTGTCACTTGAGCACCGTCCTTATTTTGATTTTATGGTAAATACGGGTACACTGCCCGACCATGCGGCTATAAGCCCGTCCTTTTCGTAAAAGGATACTTTCTCTCCCGCATGAAGGGTGGCGAGGAATCTTATTTCCCAGTTAAGTGATGTCAAATTCATGTCATGCTGCAGTGCGCATACCAAGAAAAGCCCAGGTACAATAGGGTTTTCACACTTATGGATAATGTTGTCATCCCCGCTTTTTTCCGCATAGTCTGCGATATCCCCTGCAGTAAAGACATGTCCGGCAAGAAGAGTCCCTTCAGGCACGCCTGCAAGTATTTTCCTGCCTGCCTCCTTTTCCGGCAGCAGCAGCGTGACCTTAATGCTTTTCGCCACGTTAGCTTTTGCGTCAAGGCCCGTGACTTCAAGTATTGTCAGGCGCTTTTTCTCAAGCAGCGTCTTAAGGGTGAATTTTTCCGCAGGGCCTTTAATTTTAATCTCCGCCCCCGCAAGAATCCAGCCGCCAAAAAACTTCCTGTCTGCTTTTGCCAGTTCCCGCACAAGTTCAAGCATTTTTTATGTACTCCTTTTTTCCATGTCCATATTATAAAACAGGACGGTAATCTTAGTCAACCTATTTTTTAATAATAGTAAACCAAATACTACCGTCCCATGTTTCCGTATTTAATTTTTAAAAGAAATCCCAGCTTTCTCGCATCCTCTCCGCCAGCAACGAATAGCGTTTGCGTGTCATGTCGTTGTTTACCGCCGTACATACAGCAGATTTTGCCCCCACGACAATGACCTTTTCCCTGGCCCTTGTTACCGCCGTGTAAAGGAGATTTCGCTGCAGCATCACATAGTGTCCGGGCACCATGAGGAGTATTACACACGGATATTCGCTGCCCTGGGATTTATGCACGCTCATGGCATATGCCAGCTGCAGTTCGTCCAGTTCACCCTGGGCATAGGTCACGTAATCACCTTCCGGGCGCTCAGGATATGCAACGGTAACATTCTTTCCCTCAATCTTCACGATCCTGCCGATATCCCCGTTAAAGACGTCCTTTTCGTAATTGTTGCGGATTTGCATGACCTTGTCACTTTCCCGGAAAGTGGTCCCTAAAACGGTTATTTCCTCTCTGCCGGATGACGACGGGTTCATCCTGTTCTGAAGCATTTTATTTAAATTCTGCACGCCGCATAGATTCCTGTGCATGGGTGAAAGCACCTGCACGCTGCGCCAGCCGTTTAATGCGGCCGCGCCGGCATAGGTTTCCGCCACGTATTCTGCGGCATCGTTTTCATTATCGAATTCCACCAGTGAAAATTCACTGCCGCAATCAAAGTCCGGCATCCTGCCCCTGTTGATTTTATGGGCGTTTAATATAATAGGGCTTACTTCTGCCTGCCTGAAAACCTCTTCCAGCTTTACCACAGGCATTGCATTAGAGCGGATAATATCCTTAAGGACCGATCCTGCCCCGACTGAAGGCAGCTGATCCACGTCCCCCACAAAAATCAGTCGACAGCCTCTGGGTACCGCCTTCAATAGGTTATATGTCAGCATGATGTCCAGCATGGATGCCTCGTCTATGATAATTGCTTCCGCATCAAGTAAATCCTCATCACTTTTGCCGAAGAAAAAGCTGCCGCCCGCAGGCTGGTATTCAAGCAGACGGTGCACAGTCTGTGTCTGGCGTCCAGAAGATTCCGCAAGACGCCTTGCCGCACGTCCCGTAGGTGCTGCAAGGAGTATCCTGCAGCCCGCCTTTTCAAGAACGTTTATGATACCTTTAACAACTGTCGTTTTTCCTGTCCCAGGACCGCCAGTAAGGACGAAAACACCGTGCTTTATGGAGGCACGGATTGCTTTCTTCTGGGCGTCCGCAAGGGTTATACCTGCTTCCTTCTCGAAGTTTTCCATTTCCTTTTCCGCATCAACCCTTAAAATGTGTTTCGCATCTTCACATAGGGTCATGAGTTTCCTTGCCGTACCAGTTTCTGCCCTATATAAATATTCAAGGTAAATCATAGTCACGCCGCCAGCATCTTCCGTGCGCAGGATATTGTTTTTGAGCATTTCACCAAACGCACTTCGCACTGGCGCAGGATCCGCGCCTAAAATCCGTCCTGTCACCTCGAGCAGCATATCTTCAGGCACACATATGTGTCCTGCCGATGCCGCCTGGGTCAGAGCGTAGTTTACGCCTGCTATGAGACGCTCCCTGCACTCCCTGTCAAACCCCATGGACATAGCTATCCTGTCGGAAGTCTTAAAGCTGATACCGGTTATGTCATCCGCCAAGCTGTAGGGGTTTGCCTTAATACACGTAATCGCCGTATTACCATAGGCTGCCTGGAGTTTTGCCGCATAACCGCTGCTTATGCCGTGGGATTCTAGAAAGAGCATCAGTTCGCGCATTTCTTCAAGTGAGGCATAGGATTCCGCTATTGCCGCTGCTTTTTTTGCGCTTATGCCCTTTACTTCCGCCAGGCGCTCCGGATAACTCCCCAGAATCTCCAGAGTATCTTCCCCGAAACGCTCTACAATGTATCCAGCCGTAACCTTTCCCACGCCCTTAATGGCTCCGGAGGCAAGGAACCTCTCTATTCCTTCAAGGGAAGCGGGCTGGATCGTGCGACAGATTTCCGCCTCAAACTGCCTGCCGAAGCGGCTGTGCTCCACCCAGTTACCTTCCAGTTCTACATTTTCACCAATATACGGGGCCTGCCCGTGATATACCGCAGTTGCAGGTCCAGCACTGCTGCTGTCCATACGCAGTACGCAGAACATCCCGTCACTGCTCTGGAATATTATGTTTTCCACTACACCTTCAAGCTTTTCCATCTTCCACCGCCAGATCCGGCAATATACCGGTTTTGCGCACCTTTTTCATGATCTGCATTTTCCCTGGTGCACGATTGACATCGGGGACCCGCCTGACTCCTTATTTTATTATACCATGCAATGAAAATATGTGGAATTTCATACTATTTGTCAAAGGTGACTTTTTGACAAAAAAATATATTCTGGGTATAATGAAAAGTACTAAAATTATAGGAGTATTGTGGTGAATATAGGAAGTTCCACCGGCAAACTTATTGCAATTGACATGTACAGCTGCAACTATAATACGCTGGAAGACCACTCAAAAGTCGAGGATGTCCTGGATGAGGCCTGCCGCGATTTTTCCATGCACGTTTCCCAAGTGCTGTACTATAAGGAAGACGAACAGAATGAATACACCCTCTTTGCAGCCTGCA
Organism: Phascolarctobacterium sp.; assembly: GCA_021201965.1. Classification (GTDB taxonomy): domain Bacteria; phylum Bacillota; class Negativicutes; order Acidaminococcales; family Acidaminococcaceae; genus JAJQAO01. The sequence continues at coordinate 14,962 of JAJQDY010000007.1, read as the reverse complement.
AGCAGGGACATGTTACGCTGCATATTTATCCTGATTTGGGTTTTGTCACGGCAGATATTTTCAGCTGTGGTGAAGGTGCGAATCCTGCCGGAATGGCACGCTTCCTGCGTTCATATTTTAATGCTGATAAATCCAAAATTACCCTGCTTGACCGCGGCGACTTCGGCACTAAAAACGACATGAAGCCCAAGCGCCGTTCCAAGGTAACTTTTATCCGCCGCACGAAGAATTTAGGCGGCAGGCTTAAAAAAATAATACTAAGACCGCATTCCACATAAATAAACTGGCCCTTATGACAGTTTATTTTCTTTTCACTACAGGAGATAATGAATGAAATATCTTTTCTGGGATATTGACGGTACCATGCTTCTGACCTGCGGAGCCAGTGCAGTGGCAATGCTTTCCGCCATAAAGGAATACTACTCCCTGGACCATGATTTTTCTTTCCAAAGGAGTCTGGCAGGCAGAACCGACCTTGAAATCCTTAATGAAGCGGTCCTTGACATTACAGGCTGCCCCAGTGCTGCTGACACTGCCGCACTTATTACTCTTTACGAAAATGAGCTGGCAGCAGTCCTGACGCACTATGAAGGCTGCCTTCTCCCGAATGTTGAAAAAACCCTAAAATACTTTGCGGATCCCGCATCCAGCTATACTAACTGTCTCCTTACGGAAAATATTAAGCAAGGTGCGTATCTGAAGCTTGCCCGCTATTGAATTGAAAACTATTTTGATTTTGACTGCAGTGCTTTTGTCGATCTCAGTGAAAATCGTTCTGACCTGTCCCAAGTCACCCTGGAAAAACTTTCGCTAAGGGACGGGGAAATAACATCCGGTAACCGTATCTTTATAGGCGATACGCCAAATGATGCTGCCTGTGCCGGGGCCATCGGTTCAAAATGCTTGATAGTCCTTGTCGGTTCGAGTTTTAAAGGGGAGCAATTTAAGGAAGCCCCCTGGAAAATCATTGGCACTCTTCCCCTGGATCCGTCGGATCTGGAAAAAATACTTGATAAAGCCTGACGAATGGAGAATATTATGAAAATTTTTCTGACACTTTTATCCGGCATTCTTTTCACAAGTACCGCCCTTGCCTACAGCAGCGCTGATTTTGCTGCCGTTAATGCAGGACATGGCTGCACATATGGTGATTTAAGCGGAGCCGACCTTTCAGGAAAGAACCTGTCTGACCGGGATTTTACCGGCACGGATTTTTCAGAAGCCCGACTCCACGGGACGGTTTTTGACAGGTCGAAACTTAATGATACTAAGTTTGTCCGCACCCATATGCAGATGGCTAACTTCCGCAACGCTTCCCTTGCACGTGCCGATTTAAGCTATGCTTCCGCGACGGATGTGAATTTTACCAACGCTTACATGCAGGGAGCAGTACTTTTCCGCACCCAACTGCGCGGGAGCAACCTGTTAAATGCTAAAATGCAGTACTCCGATGCCCGGGAGGCTTCCTTTGACGGTGCAAAAGCTGATTTTGCCAATTTCTCCTTTTCAAATCTTTCCTGGTCCTGGATGAATAATGCGCAGCTTAAGAATGCCTATTTCCACGGCACCAATCTCTATGAGGCCAAACTACAGAAAGCAGATCTGACCTCGGCCGATTTCAGTATGGCAAAAATGAGCAGGGCCAGCCTGCGCAGCAGTAACCTCACTTCCACCAAATTCGATGCAGCTGTTCTGGATAATGTAGATTTCCGTAATGCCAATATCAATTATACGGAATTCGGTACAGCCTTTAAGTCCGGCGCTATTTTTGATAATTAGGCTACCATTAAGCTGGCTTGACATACTGCCTTGAATGATTTATAATACACTACGTTGCTGAGCTTAAGCTGATCGGGGCGTGGCGCAGTTTGGTAGCGCGCTTGTTTCGGGTACAAGAGGCCGTGAGTTCGAATCTCGCCGCCCCGACCAATACAAAACTAAAGACCGCCATATTATGGCGGTCTTTTTTATTCCGTGCATATAAAAACGTCCTGGTATTCAATACCAGGGCGTTTATTTCTGTGATCCCGGCCAGATTCGAACTGGCGACCCCTTGCTTAGGAGGCAAGTGCTCTATCCTGCTGAGCTACGGAACCGGATTTCAGAGATCTCCCGCCATGCCTGGCGGCATACTCCATTCCACCAGCACCCCCGTGTCTACCCAGAGGCGCGTAAGGCACATTTTGAAGTTTTTAAGACTTTCCAGTGGATCCAGTGTTTTGGTGGTAAAATCATAAATTGTGCTCCCATCAACCACATCCAGTGTTAGGGGCTTTTTCAGGAACTCCTCCACCTTAGCCTTCTCTTCAGCCAAGGGGAAAGTTACCACCGCACTTTTCGTGGCTTCATCATATTCAACAAATCCGTATGTCCCTTTGCGATTTAAAGTAACAGTAAATTTTCCCATACCATCCTCCTAGATTCCACTTTATTATAGTAAGTTATGCCGACAAAGGCAACTACTACTTGAGGCTGTGCATGGTGTGCAGGCATGCCTGCATTGGCATTTTGTCCACCGTTGCCGCAATCTGTGCCATTTCATAGAGCGTGCTCTAAGCACTTACTTCGTCTACCTTGTTCCGGACCCTGCGGTAATTGCCGTTGGACTGCATCATATAGGCACCGACATTATCCCTCAGATATAAATCCAGAAGTGCCTTAATACGGGTTATATGTTCCTCACTTTCCACGGGGAAGAAAAGTTCCACGCGGTCGTTCAAACTACGCGACATCCAGTCTGCGCTTAACAGGTACAGCTGGTCATCACCGCCGTTGGAAAACCAGAAAATACGGCTGTGCTCAAGCTGACGACCCACAATACTGCGGACGGTAGTGTTGTCGCTTATGCCTTCTATGCCGGTTTTAAGGCCGCATATGCCGCGGACTATCAGTTCTACCTCAACACCGTTTACGGAAGCTTCATAGAGATTCTCGATTACCGGCTGGTCAATAAGGGAGTTCATTTTTGCTATTATATGTCCGCCTGTACCTGCACGGGCCAGTGCAATCTCGTTGTCGATAAGGGAATAAATCTTTTCCCTAAGTCCCAGCTGGGCCATGACCAGCTTGTTCCAGACGGGCGATTCCGAATAGCCTGATAGCAGGTTAAAAAATGCCGATGCATCAATACCGAACTGGTCATTAGCCGTCATAAGCCCAAGGTCCGTATATAGTTTTGCCGTATTGTCATTATAGTTGCCAGTGCCAAGATGCACATAATGCTTAGTGCCGCTTGGCTCCAGACGCACGATGAGAATAATCTTGGCATGTGTCTTCAGCCCCACGAGGCCATAGATTACATGGCAGCCTGCCTGTTCCAGGCGTCTTGCCCAGATTATATTGTTTTCCTCGTCAAAACGTGCCTTCAGTTCCACAAGAACCGTTACCTACTTACCGTTTTCAGCAGCTCTGGCAAGGGCTGCAACTATGGGGGAATTACCGCTTACACTGTACAGGGTCTGCTTAATGGCAAGGACTCCCGGGTCATTTGCAGCATCGTTCACCAGTTTTATAACGGGATCGAAGCTTTCATAGGGATGGTGCAGCAGTATATCCTTTTTGCGGATAGCCGCAAAAAGATCCGCATCATCCGTAAGCTCCATCGGGAGCTGGGATACGAATGGCTCATAGAGCCATGGCCACATGCCGGTCCCGCCGATAAACTTAAAGAAGTATGTCGCATCAATGGGGCTATTTACCTCGTAGACTTCCATATCGGAAACATCGAGATTTTCCATTAAGAATAACCTTATGTGCTCGTTATTGGTCTTGTAGAGCTCAAGACGCACTGGAGCTCCGCGTTTACGCTTGCGTAGAGATTTTTCAACTTCCTTGAGCAGATCGTCTATGTCATCTTCCTCCACGTCGAGATCCGCATCGCGGGTCATGCGAAAAGGAACCATGTCAAGAATCTTACAGCCGTTGAAGAGGTCCTCACTGTGCATAGCAATGACATCTTCGAGGAATACGAAAGTACGCTTTTCCTCCCCAGGCAGTTCAATAATGCGGTCCAATACGGAAGGAACCTGAATAAGCCCCATACTGGCCTCACCGTCGTTATCAATGAGTTTCACCGCAAGATTCAATGTCCTGTTAGCAAGGAATGGAAACGGACGCGACGCATCCACGGCCATGGGAGTCAAAACAGGATATATTACTTCCATGTAATATTCCTCCAGCCATAGTTTTGCATCATCACTCAAATCCTCTACTCGCTGGAAAACGAGCCCCACGTTCCTCAGTTCCAAGAGAAGTGCCATAAGGTATTTATACTGTGTCTTTACCTGGGTATTGGCAGATTCGGCTATAGCATCCAGCTGGTCCTTTACGGAAAGTCCGGCTGCGTCAATCCTCTCCACGCCTTCATCATAGTTATCACAGAGTCCTGCCACGCGAACCATAAAAAATTCATCAAGGTTGGATGCGCTTATGGCAATGAATTTCAGCCTCACCAGAAGGGATGTCCCCTTTACAGCAGATTCTTTCAGAACCCTCAGGTTGAATTTCAGCCAGCTCAGTTCCCTGTTATAAAAGTATTCATGTCTGCTTAAATCCTTTTTTTTCATTATGCATTCACCCGCTCTACTACAGCTTTTAACCCGTATATCTCTTCAAAGAAATCAGCATTGGAATCAAAAGTCCATTCTTCCAGCGACAGGTCCTTCTTGCTAGCCGCCGTTATCAGCAGCGTGTTCTCCGTTATATTTACCTTACATTTCCTTATTTTCTGCAGATAGCTACGGTCAAGTGCATCCGCCAGACGCACAATAGCCGCCATTTTCGTCACCGCCGCAACCATGGAACTGTCTATGTGCGGCGCTGTTTTATCGTTCTGGTCAAAAAGGTTGTTGACATGGTAATATGCCGCAAGGGCTATTATGCTTCTGTCATAATCGCTGAACCATATGATATCAGTATCCATTATCAGCTGGTGGGTGTAAATGGAATAGTTGCGCATGTAGATATATTTCCTGATATCGTGCAAAATCGCCGTAGCCCTTAGCAGCAGCCTTTCGTGCTCACCCATACCGTAAAGTTTGGCAACCTTGTCAAAAATTATTAAGGACAATCTTTCCACCTGCTGCGCATGCTTCCTGTCATAGTGATAACGCCTGCCGATGCAGTGGATAAGGCTTATAAATTCCCTGTCAAGTTTCTGCTGGTATTCCGGAGCAGTTCTTTCAATGATATGAAGTAGCTGCATGCCGTCGATAAAGCTGTCGGCAGTAACTATAACTTCCTCTGCCGGAACAAGATCCAGCAGCTGTTCATAAAGAAGTATCGTCGGCAGGACAAGTTCCGCAACATCTTCAGGTATATTATAAACCTTCATGATCTGCGCCAGGTTCAGTTTCCGCATCTGCTGGAAAAATGCATCAAAATCAGTGGCTGAAATCCGGTGAACCTTTCGGTTGGTATCAAGATCCATCATTTTCAGAACCAGCTGCGTCTCCGCTCCCGACAGAACCAGATATTTCACGTCCTCATCCTGAAGTTCACGGTGTACAGGTCCTATGGTGCTGGAAATGAATTCCGTAAGCGCTGTGTTAAAATGCAGATTGTCACTCTTGTTGTACTCTATGCTTTCCTTAATCCTTATTACTTCCACATGGAAATTTCCCTGATATTTAATCTGTTCATCCTGCACGTAAGTAACACCGAGGCCTCCAGGTGAGCTGTCAATCATAAGACTCCCATCGCGGTTGCTGACGAGACGACCTTCACGCAGGGTGTTTCTGATGGCCACATACTTGGTGTAGATTTCCTGCGGCATATCAACAACTTCCACATCCAGCTCCGTTCTACTATGGATCTGGTCAAGGAGCACCAGCTTGTTGCGTGCCTCACGCACGGCCATTGAAGCTTGCATTTTATATTCATCAACGTCATATTCATCCATAAGTTGCTTAGAACCATTGAGGATGTCACATATTTCATTGACCAGGGGGAACGATATAAGTTTATTTTTAAATGTCTCTTCCCAAAGCCTTATGCGCCTGCTGCAGCGTTCAAGGACTTTATACCTATCTGTTCCGTAATATTCCACAATCTGGATGCTGAGAAGTTCAGATCACAGATGGATGGCGGCAAATGTATTATATAATTTTCTTGCCATCTTAGCCTCCTGAATTAAGCTATCAGCGAAATTCCACTGTTTCCTTTCAGAAATCCCGCGAAATCATTCATTACTATATCTATATTACCACAAATGGAAATGTTACGCAGAATTTTATTCATTTCACAGGATTTTTCCCTGCCTGCATGAAATATTTGTGGTAAGATATACATAGCACTATGTTACCACATTTCTCACGAATCACGCAGAGAGGTGAAAAATGCAGCGTACCGCAATTATTGATATCGGCTCCAACTCCGCACGGCTTGTCATCAGCCATATTTACAAGAATGAGGCCTATAATATGGTCTATAATCAGAAAGAATCCATGCGCCTGGGCCAGAAAGTTGATGCTAAAAACAACCTCTCTCGGGAAGCGTTTGATTCCACAATCGAGACCATGAAAACTTTTGCCCATATGTGCAAAATTTACAAAGCTAATAAGATTATTGCCGTTGCCACCGCGGCCATTCGCAATGCAAAAACGGCAGTGACCTTGCTGCGATGGTCCTTAAGGAGACCGGAATCCATCTGCAGATTATTTCAGGAAATACCGAAGCCCATGCAGGATATCTCGGTGTAATCAATACCATTGACATTAAAAACGGTATCATTTTCGACCTGGGCGGCGACAGTACCGAACTGGCCATTTTCAAGAACCGCAGGATCCTTGAGTCCGTATCAATACCCGTCTGGGCGGTCAATACCACGGCGATATTCAATGCACGCGACAGGATGCCCTCTAATATTTTTAATGACATCAGCCTTTTCGTTATGGGACACCTAGACAAATATCCGTGGCTGAAAAATCAGAACATTTCTTTAATTGGCGTTGGCGGCACTGCACGTACCGTTGCTAAAATCATCCAGCGCAGAAAAAAATATCCACTTACAAAAATCCATAACTATTCTTTTTCTGCCAACAGTTTTCGTGAATATTTCACTGAACTTCAGTCAACGGGTCTTGAAGAGCGCAGTAAAATATCAGGACTCAGCGCAGAAAGATCTGATATCATCCTTGCAGGCAGCAGTATTATAAACTACCTCCTTGAAACAACCGATAGCAAAAAAATGATTATTTCAGGCTGCGGCTTGCGCGAAGGCCTCTTTTTGGAGTACTATTGCAAGAACAAAGGTCAACAGGCCATCGCTGATGATATCTTAAAACGCAGCAGGGACAATATCATGAAACTTTATGCGCCAGATATCAGCCACAGTAAACATGTTTCCTCCCTGGCACTTGCCATGTTCGACAACTGGACGGAACTGCACGGGCTTGCCAAAAGCTCAAGACGCATTTTAAGGACCGCTGCCCTGCTCCACGATATCGGCATTACCATCAATTTCTACAGCCATGCCCGTCACAGTGCCTATATGATTCAGAATGCCCAACTTTTCGGCCTCAGCCACAGGGAACAGATTATGGCTGCCGTAATAGCCGGCTGGCATAATGGCATTTCCAAAGCCTACTCACGTGACCGTTTTTACAGGAATATTCTAAGCGAAAGCAACTGGAAAGTAATAAACTGCCTTGCGCTTTTACTGGCACTTGCCGAAAGCCTTGATTATTCCCAAACCGGGCAGATTAATAAAATTAAACCTGCCATTGACAAGAATGGCGCTATACTAAGCGTCTCATCCAGAGACAACACCGTCATTGGACTGCAGCAGGCCAAAACATACCTGCCCTGGTTTAAGAAGACCTTTAATCTTGACCTAAGGATTGGACTTCTGACTTAGAAAGGAAAAAACCGCCTGGATTCAGGCGGCTTTATTTTTTTACGTTCCCTATCACTTGCCGTTTCCCGGCATAAGGAGCGGCTTCGTCCCTATTTTCACAACCCTGAAAACACTGGTTATAAGCATTATTCCCAATGCAATGGCCGACGCATCCATACCTGCCGTAAGCAGTGTATCAATTCCCGTATTATAGCTTTTATAAATAATCTGGGTCATACCGTGATACATACCGAGCCCCGGCACCAAAGGGGTTATACCAGGAACAACAAAAGTAGTTACCGGCTGTTTAAATAACCTTGCCGACAGCTCGCTGACCAATGATAATGTTACCGTTGCCACAAACTTGGCATAAAAGGAACTCGAGCCCAGATGCTGGTGTAGCAGAACAAATACCAGCCAGCCCATGGCACCTATTACACCGCTTACGACCATCGTCTTTTTCGGGGCCTGAAAAAGAACAGCAAAAGCCTCCGTGGCAGCAAAAGAAAAAATGAAGGCCTGCCATAAATCCAGCGTCATAAGCTCATCCCCCATCTGTACCAGGCATGCAGGCTGAATGCAAGACCTACTGCAATGGATAAGGCAAACAGCATGGCTTCCGCCATGCGCGAATTGCCACTTATGAGATCACCTGCCATATAATCCCTAAGGCTGTTGGTAAAATAGAGTCCCGGCAAAAACGGCATCAGTCCGCCTACTATTACTTTCTCCATGGCGCACTCGGAACTTACCGTACAACAGATAATTGCAATGCCACCTATCGCAGCCCCTGCCAGTACGTTTTCCCAGAATGCGCTTGAGTGGAATTCTCCAAGAATTTTCAGTACTGCCATGGATAGTAATCCTGTTATGAACGCGGCAATGAAATCATGGCTGTTGCCGCCGAGCAGAAACGAAAAGCAGACAGAGCCAATCCCTGCTGCCAGACATACAAGCCATTTCTCGTATGGCGGTTTTTCTGTCAGCTTGTTTTCCAGGTAATGCATGGTTTCCACGTAATTTAATGGCCATGTCCTTACGTTATATGAAAGATCGTTAATCTCGCTTATAGCGCTAAGATTAGTGCTGCGGTACCTGATACGGCAAATGGCGTAGATCCCGCTCGGCTTCTCGTCGCCCATAATGATAATTGTGGGAGTAACGAAAACATTTATGTCATTGCAGCCGTTAGCATGGCAGAAACGGGTTATCGTGTCTTCCACGCGGGACGTTTCTGCGCCGCTTTTAAGCAGTACCTTCCCCAGCATCATGGCCAGGTTCACCGTTTCTTCGCGTTTTAAATCATATAAACTCATTGTTCGAATCTTTCCTTCCGGCAAATAATCCCGCAACTGCGGCTTTAAATCTATTAGAACCGCCCATGGATGGATGGGGTACGGCGCTGTTTTTAACGCCGTACCTGTCCAAGGTCATAGCAGCCTTCTGCCCTATAGCCAGAATCGCCATATCGGGAACAAGTTCCATCAGCATCCTAGTATAAAAAATCCCTTCGTAAAGCTCTTTATTCCACGGTGCCCTATTGGAAAGCAGTTTTCCCTCCTTATATGGATGAAAGGGGAAAATATTCCATAAAATAACTTCAAAAGCAGCCAGATTATGCCTGCTTAAGACATTCCATACCACGGTATCAGTAGGTTCGTTAAAGCCTTTCCGCTTCTGTATGTCATTTAAAAGACTGCTCTCAGGATTGCTTGTGCGAACATATTTCCATTCACCTAAAACCCTTTTAAGATCAACGTCCGGATGCCACCCTAAAAGAATTCTCTCCGAGGTAATGGCAATGCCGCTGAAGTGGCCTCCCTGATATCCAAGTCCTTCCCCTATGAAAAGATATTTCGCCTTCAGCCTAAGTTCAAGATACCGCTTAAGGTTTGAACTGCGTATATAAGGCGCGTAAGGAGCGATATCACATGAAGGATCATAGTCGCTCCAGGGATTAAATACAAAAGGAGCCTTGTATTGCTGCAGTTTATCTAAAAAACCGTCTATATCCATTATTCTGCCTCTATTATTACATTTATTAATTATACATATAACATAAAATTCATTTTTCTGCAAAAAACGGTCGGATTACTCCAACCGCCGTAAATCACTTGTATACCTTTTTTACTTTCCCTGCCTATAAGCTGCTATATGCCACGGGGCAAAACTCTCTCAACCCCGTTTAGGACCAAGGAAATAATCTTTATAAAATAAGCACGGCATGTTTTATCCTTGCAGTTTATAGTTTACGGATTGCTGTGTGAACATAAATTATTTAATTTTACCTTATTTGGCAGCATCTATAACGAAAATTATGATATGCACGTACATATCAGCATTTTTTCCTGCGGTTCAGACAATAAATTTAAGCGGTTCTTCCACTAACTTAATTTTCAAGGGCGCTTCTTCCACCGCATCACCGTCCAGTTCGGCGGGAAAGTTTTTCTCATTGCAACATATTTCAATTTCCCTGGCTTTTTTTATCATAATATTGCCGACATCGTCCAAATTCCCTTTGGCAATAGCCGCTGCGTACCTCATGAAGTCACTGCGCCCGCTGCCCTTAAATAAAGCAGCATGCAGTATGGGTTCTGAAATGGATGCATCTTTAAACAGGCAGTATATCCCTGCATAGTAACGACTTTTTCCAACAATAACGGACACAGCCTCATGCCATGTTTCCTCATTGTCAAAACGTACTTTGAAACGGTAACGCCAGTTGCCAAGCAGCATCTCCCTGCGCACCATATCCATGCCTTCCCAGGCATAGGCAAGTTTGTTAAAAACCTTCTTTTCCGTTTCCGATACGTTTTCAACTACCAATGAGTCAAAACCTATACCCGTAACGGTCAGAAATAAGCTGCCGTTAGTTCGCCCTGTGTAAACTGATACAACATTGCCTGTTTTCACGCTCTCCAGCCAGTAGCTAGTGTTACTGCTTATATCCAGTTCCTTCCCTACCAGGTTCACTGTCCCTGCTGGGAAAATGCTGATATAAGGGAAATAGCCCCTGTCAGACATTTTTTCAATCATAGCACGGATTGTGCCGTCACCGCCTGCTATTATCACCCAGTCTGCTTTATCCCTAAAGGCCTTTTCCGCTATCTCGTCCACCTGAGGGAAACTATCAATAATACACAGTTCAGCATTACATGCGCCTGAAAGATGCTTTAAGGCGCCGGATATTTCCGTTATCTTAGTCGCCATGCTGGAAAAAAACTGAGTGCCGCTGTTACGGTTATAAACCAGAATGACTCTTTTAAATTCCTTTATCCCCGCCTGCATTTTTTTCAGCTCCCGAAAATCCATTTCCTGCGTGCCAGATAATTCCATATAACCAAGATGCAACTTGCCAATACTTTTGAAACCATGGGGTCCCAATCAAAGAGTCCCACGAAAATATACATCAGTATCAGGTTAAACAAAAGCCCCGTAATGCTCACAAGGAAAACCAATCCTATTTCTTCCCTGCGTCCGTATCTGCTACCGCTGTCAAAAACCAGGATGTTCCCCAGAAAATAGTGGTACAGCGTGGATAATATAAAGGCTATGGCAGATACAGCCATGATCAACGTCACGAATGTAACCGGTAAATCCTTAAAAATGTAGTTCAACAGCACGTAAAACAGGGTCCATTCCGCCACTGCTGCCGTACCGCCGGCAAAAAGGTATAACACTACCTTCAGCAATTCGTTATCCGTATAATCCACGCCGAATAATACTTTTTTACTCATAAGGACCCTACATGACAATAGAATTCAGGTCACCTACGACATGCGTAATGTCTTTTACAGCTTCCAGGAGGGCAAGACGGTTATTCCTGATTTTTTCGTTTTCGTCCATAACCATTACCTTGTCGAAAAATTCGTTAATCGGCGCAACCAGACCGCATGCCAGTTTCAGCACCTGCTCATAATTAAACTGCACGGTTGCGGAAATTATTTCGCTATTCAAAGATGTTACTGCGTCATGCAAATTCTTTTCCTCATGATACTCAAATAATGCAGGGTTGACCGGTATATCCGCAGCCGCATTTTCGCAAATGTTTGCAACGCGCACGGCAGCCTGAATCAAATGTTCTGCTTCAGGTGTCTTGACGAAATCATTCAGTATCATTGCCCTCAGATAAACATCATTCAAATCATCGTTACGTTTTCCTTTCATGACCGCATCCACCACGTCATAGCGTATTCCCTGGTCAATCACCATGTTTCTAAGGCGCTGTCTTATAAAGTCCAGGACCTGCAGTATAAGTTCTCCTGCCTTATCAGGTCCTATGTTCAGCAAATAAATCATGCCGCCTAAAAGTTTCAGCAGGGCAACATGGTATCCCGCATCAATAACAATGTTAATAATGCCTAAAGCTTGCCGGCGCAACGCATAAGGATCCTGGGATCCCGTCGGAGCAAGGCCACGGCTGAAGATTGCCACAATATTGTCCAGTTTGTCTGCAATGCCCACAATACGGCCAATTTCCGTTTCAGGCAGCTCATCACCTGCAAAACGCGGCAGGTAATGTTCGTAGATTCCTTTGGCAACTTCTTCCGATTCGCCATCAAGTTTTGCATATTCCCTGCCCATAACGCCCTGCAGTTCCGTAAATTCCACAACCATTCCGGTCACAAGATCTGTTTTTGACAACAGCGCCGTGCGGGCAAGCTTTTCCTTATCCGCCTTTGCGTTCATGGCAAAATAAATCATATCCGAGAGTTTTACCAGCCGCTGGGTCTTGTCATACATGCTGCCAAACCCTTCCTGGAATGAAATTGTTTTAAGTTTCTCCAATCTGTCTTCCAGCTTCAGCTTGCGATCCGCATTGAAAAAGAATTCCGCATCGCTCAGCCTAGCACGCAATACCCTCTCATTTCCGTGGGTAACGATATCAATATCTTCAAGACCGCCGTTACGGACGGTTATAAATTTGTTCATCAGGGTTCCGTCGGAATTAAGTACGGGGAAATACCTTTGGTGTTCCCTCATTGGTGTTATAATGCATTCCTTAGGCAGCCCCAAGAATTTCTCCTCAAATTTACCACAAAGAGCTGTCGGCCATTCCACCAGATAGTTGACCTCTTCCAAGAGATCTTCATCAATTTCCGCATGGCCTCCTTCCGCCTCTGCCAAATCAGTTACTTGCCTGCGAATTATTTCGCGTCGTTCATCCTGATCCACCAGCACGAAATGCTCCCGCAGGATTTTTTCATAATCATCCGCATTTGGTATTTCCACAGCACCCTTAACGCTTATAACGGCTGATGCTACACTGTTTTTAACCTTCCTGGCAGCCATTGATAGAAACCCTTTGGCCCCTTCAGCTTCCTTCAGTGATCCTGCAAGGAACCTATGACCACGGGAAAATTTCCCAGATTTTACGCCAGTCATTTCAACTGGAATAACCCTGTCACCCAATAATGCGACCAGCCAGCGAATGGGGCGCACGAAACGGAAGTCATGATCAGCCCAACGCATAGTTTTCGGGAAATTTAAGGATATTATTATATCAAGCAGCATTTCAGGAAGAAGCCCTTCCACATGCTGCCCCGTCAGGCGCTTCACGGCATAAACGTAGTCATCTCTGATTACAAGATCCTTAACGTCTACGCCATTCCCACGTGCAAAACCTATGGCCGCCTTTGACGGTTCATTGTCCACGAATGCGATTTTCACTGAAGGTCCCTTTGCCTCTATGGTGATGTCGTCTTGAACTTCAGGTATGCTGCTGGCAGTAAATGCCATCCGGCGCGGCGTGCCGAAAACCTTAACCTCATCAAATGGTATGCGAAGTTCCGTAAGTTTTCTCTCGGCCAGATCCTTAAGCTGGGTTAGTATGCCAGGCATGAATTTTGCGGGGATTTCTTCCGTGCCTATTTCAAATAGTAGTTTTTCCATCATGCATCCCCCACCCATTTCTTTAAAAGCGAAAAACCAAGACTTTCACGTTGCTTCACATATGCCGAGGCACAGAGACGTGCCATGGAGCGTACCCTAGCTATATACGCGGTACGCTCGCTGACGCTTATGGCGCCACGTGAATCCAATATGTTAAAAGTGTGCGAACATTTTAAAACGTAGTCATAGGCAGGTCTTATGTAACCCTGCTCAATAACGCGCTGCGCTTCTGCTTCGTATTTATTGAAAAGGTCAAAAAGCAGATCCGTATTAGCGGTTTGGAAATTGTAGTAAGACTGCTCTACTTCATTGGTATGAAAAACATCGCCATAGGTAACACCGTCAACCCATTCAATGTCAAAAACATTTTCCACTCCTTGGATGTACATGGCCATCCGTTCCAGACCGTATGTAATCTCCACTGCCACGGGTTTTATATCCAGACTGCCCACCTGCTGGAAATATGTAAACTGAGTTATTTCCATGCCGTCCAGCCATACTTCCCAGCCCAGTCCCAATGCTCCAAGAGTAGGCGATTCCCAGTTATCCTCCACAAAACGAATGTCGTGTTTCTCTTCGTGAATTCCTAGTTCTGCCAGGCTCTGCAGATAGAGTTCCTGGATATTCTCAGGTGATGGTTTCACAATAGCCTGGTACTGATGGTGCTGGAAAAGGCGATTAGGATTATCTCCGTAGCGTCCATCCGCCGGACGGCGTGAAGGCTCCACGTAGGCCACGCGCCACGGTTCAGGACCCAGTACCCGTAGAAATGTGGCTGGGTTCATGGTTCCGGCACCTTTTTCAATGTCATAGGGCTGTGACAGTATACATCCCTGCTCGGACCAGAATTTCTGCAGTTTTAAAATAATAGTTTGAAAATTCATCTTCTACCTCCTGATTTTCTGTTACAGATGTGAAAAGCTCCGTCCCCGTAACATTTAAGTTACAGGGACGGAGTTGAATGTACTCCGCGGTTCCACCCTGCTTGGCTGCTTTTTTGCAACCCGCCTCAAGATATTTACCTCTGGCTCCAAAACGCCTTCATCCGCAGTTACCGTCTTGCACCGTCACGGCTCGCTTGCTGTGCGGACTACTACTTTTCTTCATGGCCTAACCCAAAATATACCAAAACGCCGTCCATTTGTCAATGCTTACAGGCCTGCCTGCCCCCGAAAGTTTATGGCCGATTGTAAAATGAAGTTGAACAGTTAAAAAATCCATAGCGATTGAATCAGT
>JAJQDY010000030.1 GCA_021201965.1 Phascolarctobacterium sp. | reverse complement strand
GTGATTGTCCTCCTCGATAGGGTTTTGTGTGTGAACTCTATTCTACCACGGATTCGATCGCTATGGATTTTTTAACTGTTCAACTTCATTTTACAATCGGCCATTCATTTTCTTATCTGATTTTTTGTCTAATTTTTTCTCAAACAGATTAATTACTGTTTTTAAAACCTTCAGACGTGCATAATACTTATTATTTGCATCCACAATAGTCCATGGGGCATAAGAAGTATCTGTGCGCACCAGCATTTCATTTACCGCACCCTCATACGCATCCCATTTTTCGCGATTACGCCAATCTTCATCAGTAATTTCCCAATTTTTGACTGGGTTGTTTTCGCAATCTTTGAACCGTTTATACTGCTCGTCCTTGTCTATATGCAACCCGAATTTGGCTATACTAATACCACTTTCACTCCATTGAGCTTCCATATCTTTAATTTCATCATAAGCCCACTGCCACTCTGCGGCAGTAGCAAATCCTTCCAGTTTTTCACCATAACCCGTCCGTACCATGTACGGTCAAAGATGGCAATACTTCCTGGTTTTGGCAAATTAATCCAGAAACGCCCTAAACAGTGGAATTCCCTTCCCACGACATTAGGAGAGGCAACAGGATTTATGGCGAATCCCAAAGGATCAAGATCTGCCGTCAATCTGCGTATTGCTCCTCCTTTTCCACCGGCATCCCATCCCTCAAATCCTATTATGGTCGTATAACCGGCCTGGAACATTTCAATTTGCAGAAGGCGCAACCTTTCCTGGTATTTTATGAGCTTTTCTTTATAATCAGTCTTGCTTATACTCTTTGTAAGATCCACCTTACTCAACACGTCATAGGTAGTTATATGGAACGTACCGGCATCTCAGCTAGAGGCTTTTCCTGCAGAGCCTTATCAATGACATCGATGATCGAAGTAAAAATATCGACTTGAGCACTATTCAGATAATCCGCAACAATAAGATGCCAAGGAGCATTGACTGTATCTGTTGCTTCCAGCATTTTTTTCATGCCGATCTAAAAACATTTTATAGTTATTGCTTTCATCATATGCAGAAGAAATTTCTCTCCAGGCTTTACCCAAAGTTCTATAATTCTGAACAAGATTTTCCTGTTGACATTTTTCGGAAATATGCAAAAAGAATTTTATTAAAATATAGTTATCATCGGTAAGCTCTTTCTCGAAATTATTTATGTGATCAAAAGAAGTCTTCGGCCATTTATCTTTTTCAACCATAAAATGGATATCGCTTTCATTTTTGAGGTAATACCAGCTCCTGTGATAAACTGCGATATTACCTTTTGCAGGAAGGCTTTGCCAGAAATAAGTAAAAAGGGCATTTTACGTTCTTCATCACTGATTTTAACAACTAAATGAACCTTAAATCCACGGGCATCCATTTGCTGCATCATTTTATTAATGGTAGAACCGCGTCTGCTGCCACGCCAGCCTTCAAAAAGGATAATTATTGGTTTTTTTGTATCACTGGCTTTACGCTGCATTTCGCCAAGTTTCTCTCCAAGGGTGTCCATTGCCTTACTGTATTTCCCTTTGCTCAATTTGGCTGTCATATCAAGCTTTTCAAGCATGGTGATCTCTCTTTTCGCATAAATTATTTTTATCTCCTAGACACAAATAAATATTGCCCTAAAATAGTCCCTCGTCGTACGGCCTTATGCTCAAAGATTTTTCAAGAATTTTGGCCATTACAAAACCATTTACCAGATCAGGATGTGCGAATGACTTTTTCTCTTTCCTTTCTGGTGCGGAATGTACTGCGGTAAAGTCGAAACCAGCTGCAATTTTTTCATTCGCAGACTGCTTCTCAGTATATATCTTTCCGCCAGTTAAACGTGGTTTCTCCCCTTTTTCCTGCGTATGCTGTTTGTTCCTCAGCTTACGTTCAAATTCCGCCGCCAGGTCATATCCGGCAGGCACCTTTCTGGCAGGGTCTTCGTCATGTTGTCTTTCTTTTTTCCCAGGCAGTCTTCTGTCTGGCTGACGCCTTTTCCTTCCGGGAGTAGACAATACTCTGGTAACAATAAAGCACAAGAAGAAAAACATGATCAGTATCGGCAAAATGCCACTGGTATCATTAAATACGTAATAGAACATAATTATTTACCATTATTCGTCTTATCTAGGCCATCTGTTTTTACTTCAGCAATGGTTTTACGCATTTCCGTATCAGCATTAATGTTGTTCATACGATAGTAATCCATCACGCCAAGCCGGCCTTTGGATAATGCATATGCCAATGCAGCCGGTACTTTAGCCTGCTCTTCCACAACTTTAGCCTGCATTTCCTGGGTATATGCCTTCATTTCCTGTTCTTTTGCTACGGCCATGGCACGACGCTCCTCAGCACGCGCCTGGGCAATGCGTTTGTCAGCCTCTGCCTGATCGGTCATTAATGCCGCGCCAATATTACGACCCACATCAACATCCGCAATATCAATGGACAAGATTTCAAAAGCTGTTCCGGCATCCAATCCTTTGTCCAAAACCGTTTTAGAAATATAATCAGGATTTTCAAGAACCTTGCTGTGATCAATGGATGAACCTACATTAGTAACTATACCTTCCCCGACGCGAGCTATAATCGTTGCCTCTCCTGCTCCACCTACCAGACGATCAATGTTAGCCCTTACTGTAACACGTGCCTTCACCTTCAGTTCAATACCGTCTTTAGCCACGGCAGAAACAACCGGGGTTTCAATAACTTCAGGATTGACGCTCATTTGTACAGCTTCAAGTACGTTGCGCCCAGCCAAATCAATGGCACAACTGCGCTCAAAAGTAAGATTTATCTGAGCCCTGTGTGCTGCAATCAGAGCATCAATTACCCTATCCACATTGCCGCCTGCCAGATAATGCGCCTCTAACTGATTTACATTAACATCCAGTCCTGCCTTATTAGCCTTAATGAGTGGCAGAACGATTTTAGACGCAGGGACACGACGTAGACGCATGCCTATAAGATTGAAAATTCCCACATTTACGCCTGCAGCAATGGCTGAAATCCACAGCCCAATAGGTACAAAATTAAAAAATACCGCAATCCCAATAATAATTAAAATAAATATAATGCCACTGTTAAAAATCATATCTAATAAACTAGACATTTACATATCATCCCCCGCTCACATTTTTCTACAAATATCTTACTGTTTTCTGCATCCATAATCCAGACAGAAAAAATTTGACTACAAATATAAAAATAATATTCCCTTCTTAATAGTATAACAAATTACAAGATGTTTAACAAAATTTTATTATCATTTTTCCTGCAATCCATCTTATCATATATAACGCATAAAAAATTCAAGGCCAATAACAATAAAAAACACCCTGTGTGACCTACTCCAAACGCCTATGCTAACGCATAGAGGCGGGAGCTTCTCGCTCAACGACACTAGCGTGCCGAGTATCAACGAGCTATCCCCGTGAG
>JAJQDY010000017.1 GCA_021201965.1 Phascolarctobacterium sp. | reverse complement strand
CCACTTAAGAAGTGTCCAAACATCACGCGTTTTTACTGTCTTTTTTTAATATGCGCATGCCTTCACGCATGAAGAAATAATCAAAAAACTGCATGCCGCACCCAAAGAGCTTTAATCTATAAATAAGCGTAATTAAAATCCTCGACAGTTTTGCAGGATCGTGGCGGACAAGATCATTTTTGCTTACCAGTCTTGCAGGAATTACCGTAATACCAAGATTGCGGATTCTCCCAGTGTCCGGAGTTACAGGCATTGACCCCTCTTCACTATACTGCTTAAGCTGTTCTACGCTTATCTCCTGATCATTTACGATAACATAATCTAAAAACTGCGTGCCTACATAATCAAGTAGCATTCTCACATGTTCATAAGCGCCAAAACCGTCTGTTTCTCCTGGCTGTGTCATAATATTGCAGATATAAATTTTGGTAGCATTTGATTCAATAATAGCATCACGGATACCCTTAATTAAAATATTTGGGATAATGCTGGTAAAAAGGCTTCCTGGGCCAAAAATAAGAACATTTGCTCCCTTAATTGCCTCCACGGCTTCCTTTGCTGCTGGCGCATCACTTGGAACAATTCCCACACCCTTAATGCGTTTATGCGCTCTAGGAATCTCCGATTCACCGTAAACAACAGTACCATCATACATCTCGGCCTCTAACTGAATATCAGTCAAAGTAGATGGAACTACCCTGCCGCGTACTTTTAAAATCTGACTGATAGCATTAAGTCCCTCTTCCATTCCTCCTTCTGCTTCTGCCATGGCAGCTATAAACAGATTACCGAAACAATGCCCCGCAAGTGGCGAGTCCCCCTTAAAACGGTACTGCATAAGGCGTTCCATTAGTGGTTCCCTGTCTGCCAGAGCTGTAAGACAGTTACGCAAATCCCCTGGCGGGATTATCCCCAGTTCCTGGCGCAGACGTCCTGACGAACCGCCATCATCTGCAGATGTAACAACGGCCGTGCAATTATTAGTTATATATTTCATACAGCGCAGTAATGTGGACAAACCGGTCCCACCGCCAATAACTGTAATATCAGGACCATGAGTCAGCTTACGCTCTACAAAAATTGTTTCCATCAGAGAACCGTTTTTATCAGGAATCACAGACGATACAACAGATGCAACAATTCTTCTCGTACCATAGACCATAAAAGCACAACCTGCAAGTATAAGCAAAATACCGACTACTGTAATAAGTGTATTGGAATACTGTCCAGTAGTCACATATGTCATCTTGAACAACAATTCTTCCAGTGCTCCCATAAGCCGATAGTTAAAAAAGACAGCTAGGCCAAAAGCACACAACAAAACCCCTGCTGCAAATAAAAACAGCCAACGTTTTAAATTAATTCCTGGACAAAACCAACTGATCCAGCCCATAGTAACCTCCGCTATTTATCCTTTTCAATATCCCTGTGAGTAACTTTTACGTTGTAGCCCTGAATCCGCAGATATTCATACAGTCTGTTTGCTACAAAAACGCTGCGGTGACGTCCGCCTGTACAGCCCACACTGATTACAAGCTGACTTTTCCCTTCGTATACATATTGTGGTACCAGAAAATCAAGTAGCTGTTCCTCAAGTCTCAAGTACTGCATAGTTTGAGAATAGCGACAGATAAAATTAACTACTTCCGCACTGTTTCCCGTAAGCTGACGCAATTCTTCCACATAAAATGGATTGGGCAGAAACCTTACGTCAAGGACAAGATCACTGTCCATTGGAAGCCCGTATTTATAACCAAAAGAACGTACAACTATACACATACGTTCTTTTGCCGTATTATCGCTGAATATTTCAATAATTTTCGTACGCAGCTCAGCTGGTGTAAGCCCACTAGTATCTATAACCTGATCTGACTTTTCCTTTATGGACTCAAGGAGATGCCGTTCACTCGCTATATTTTTAAGCAGTGAATTCTGTTCACCCAACGGATGACGACGGCGTGTTTCCTTATAACGCCGCACCAATGTTTCATCTGATGCATCCAGAAATAAAATTTCATAATTCTGCCCTGATGCATCCATTTCATAAAGGACCTTGAGCAACTGCTCAAAAAATACTCCCCCGCGGGCATCAACGACTAAAGCCACCTTCTCTTCAGAGGTCTGGCGGCACAGTTCAGAAAATTTAGGTATTAAGGCAGCGGGCAAATTATCTATGCAAAAAAAATTCAAGTCTTCCAGTGTCCTTACGGCCTGAGTTTTTCCAGCTCCAGACATTCCGGTTATTATTAGAAAATGAGACTGCATCCGCTTCACCTCCTTTTATAAGTTATTAGTTTTTATTATAACATATTTATGCTTATTTTTTTCTTACATGTTTACTTTATGTAAATAAAAGAGCGGAAATCATCAGTACACCTGAAATTCCGCTCTTTCAATTTTTTATGTATTTTCAATTAGCTAAGTTAGGCAATGTTCTCGGCCGCTTTAAATCATAAAGCATTCTGATATCTTTTTCCGTACCCTGCCCTGACGTAGTAAGATAACCGCCAATCAGCATTCCATTAGCTCCTCCTGCCAAAGCCATGGCCTGCAGATCGCGCAAATTTGCTTCACGTCCACCAGCAGTACTTATCTGGGCAGATGACAGAATAAACCTAAAAACGGCAAAGCTTCGCAAAATCTCAAAGGGAGAAATAGGGCGGGTTCCTTCAAAAGGTGTCCCGGTAATTGGAGTTAAAATATTTATGGGAATAGAATCAATTCCAAGCTCTTTTAACGCAAATGCCAATTCCACGCGATGCTCCGGTGCCTCTCTTAATCCTAAAATTCCGCCGCTGCATACCCTGAGTCCTGCGGCTTGAGCATTTTTTATGGTAAAAAAATTTATCTTCATATGTATGGGTTGTACAGATCTCTTTAAAATAACTTTCCGCCGTTTCCAAATTAGAATGATACCTGGTAACACCTGCTACCTTCAAGGCTTACGCCTGCTCAAGTGTTAGAATACCAAGAGAAGCACATACTTCAATCTCGAGTTCAGTCTTAATCTTTTTAAAATGCGGCAGATATTTTTAAAATCATCTGCCTTACTTTGTCCATTGCCGCTGGTAACTATTGAAAATCTTACTGCTTCTGCATGTTTCGCCTTTTTTGCCGCAAGAAATATTTCATCGTCCGACAGCAGACCGTATTCCTTAACCCCAGTATCATAGTAGGATGACTGTGCGCAAAATTTGCAGTTTTCACTGCATTTACCGCTGCATCCGTTTACTACGGCGCAGCAGTCCACTGTATTTCCGACAAATTT
Organism: Phascolarctobacterium sp.; assembly: GCA_021201965.1. Lineage (GTDB taxonomy): Bacteria > Bacillota > Negativicutes > Acidaminococcales > Acidaminococcaceae > JAJQAO01. Next base: position 225 of record JAJQDY010000017.1, on the reverse strand, counting down.
CTGCCTTATTTTATCCGCCATAGCCAAAAGTAACATTGTATCATCATCTTCAGCGTTAATTAAAAATACAGCTTCAGCCTGACTGATTTCATTTCCTGCCAAAACCTTCTCTGCCAGCGTAATTATATGCTGCAATTTTCTCACTCCTATGTAAAATATGTCTTGGCCGAATGTAAAATGAAGTTGAACAGTTAAAAAATCCATAGCGATTGAATCCGTGGTAGA
>JAJQDY010000088.1 GCA_021201965.1 Phascolarctobacterium sp. | reverse complement strand
CGATAGCCATAGAGCAGGGGTTAAGGTTCGCAATAAGGGAAGGCGGCAGGACAGTTGGAGCAGGTGTAGTTTCAACTATTGAGGAATAACCAGTCCTTTTTGAGTAAATAATTTTTATTATTATAAGACCGGCCATAGGCCGGTATTATGCATTTAAATATGCATGGTACTATATTGACAGAAGTTATTAACTGTGGTACTCTATGCTAGTGACATTCATTGTTGTTTTTATTTACTTGATATAAGCGAGGTGTAGTAGGATGCGTAATTTGATTACTTTGGCATGCACTGAATGCAAGCAGAGAAATTATCAGACAAATAAAAACAAGAAAAATGATCCTGATCGCATTGAGATTAGTAAATATTGTAAATTCTGCAAAAAACATACTTTACATAAAGAGACCAAATAATTGCCTGCTGGTGTAGTTTGTTGTGGAATAAGAGCGAGGATGTGAAGAAATGTCTGTTCCGGAAACTACTGGATCAGGGAAAAACGGTAATAGTATAGTTTCTTTTTTGCAAGAAACGCGAGCAGAATTAAAAAAAGTTACTTGGCCTACGAGGAAAGAGCTTATTTCCAATACGATAGTAGTACTTATTGCAGTTTTATTATGTGCAGTGCTTATTTGGGTTATTGATGCTTTTTTCAGCGGCCTGTTCCGCTTGTTTATGCGATAATGTGTAACAGGATAAGCAAGGAGGTAAGGGAAGCATTGTTTCCCGGCTGATTTAATGGATGAGAGACGCTGGTATGTTATCCATACTTATTCAGGATATGAAAATAAGGTTACTGCGAATTTGGAACGAAAGATTCGTTCTTTAGGAATGGAAAATGAAATTTTCCATGTTGTTATACCTATGGAAAATGAAGTTGAAATTAAGGATGGGAAAAAGCGGAGCGTGCTGCGGAAAGTTTTCCCTGGATATATACTTGTAGAAATGATAGTAAATGATCGCAGTTGGTATGCTGTCCGTAATACTCCTGGAGTAACAGGATTTGTTGGTTCTGACAGTAAGCCAATTCCGTTGACTGAGGATGAAGTACATCAACTTAAGCTCATGCGATCCGTTGGCGTAGATAAAAATAGGCCTAAGATTGATTTCCAATTGCAGCAGTTGGTTCGGCTCAAGGCCAGTCCGTTTATTAACTGTGTGGGTAAAGTGTCCGAAATTAATGAAGAACGTGGAAAGTTAAAAGTTCTTGTTGATATTTTCGGACGTGAAACTCCTGTGGAAGTAGATTTCACACAGGTCGAGGAAGCTGAATAAAAGGGAGGTGTAAGATAAATGCCGAAAAAAGTCGATAAAATAGTAAAATTGCAGGTACCGGCTGGCAAAGCCACTCCAGCTCCTCCTGTAGGTCCTGCCCTAGGTCAGGCTGGCGTAAATATTATGGCCTTTGTAAAAGATTTTAATGAACGTACAGCTAAACAGGCTGGGCTCATAATTCCAGTAGAAATTACTGTTTTTGAGGATCGTTCCTTTACTTTTATCTGCAAAACCTCGCCTGCTGCTGTGCTTCTTAAAAAGGCGGCCGGGCTTGAAAAGGCATCTGGTGAGCCTAATAAAAAGAAAGTTGCTAAAGTTAAACGAGATAAAGTCCGCGAGATTGCAGAGAGCAAAATGGTTGATCTTAATGCTGCTAATGTAGAGTCTGCTATGCGAATGATAGAAGGCACGGCACGCAGCATGGGTATTGAGATTGTAGATTGATGTTTTTAAATTTGTGGGAGGGATAAAACCGCTTGCACCACATAGGAGGAATTAAAAATGGGTAAAAAATATGCTGAAGCTTTGAAACTTATTGAAGCTGATAAACTGTATTCTCCTAAAGAAGCAGTTGAACTAGTCAAAAAAACATCGATTACTAAATTTGACAGTACAGTGGAAGCGTCCTTTCGTTTGGGCGTTAATCCTAAATATGCCGATCAGCAGGTTCGTGGCGCTCTGGTTTTGCCACATGGAACAGGTAAATCAAAAACTGTCTTAGTATTTGCAAAAGGGGCTAAGATTGCAGAAGCTGAAGCAGCTGGCGCTGATTATGTAGGTGGAGAAGAATTGGTTGCCAAGATAAAGGACGGTTGGGCTGATTTTGATGTCTGCGTAGCTACTCCGGATATGATGGGTATTGTCGGGAAACTTGGTAAAATCCTTGGGCCAAAAGGGCTAATGCCTAATCCAAAGGTTGGCACTGTGACCATGGACGTAACCCGCGCAATAAATGAGATAAAAGCTGGTAAAATAGAGTATCGTACCGATAAAGCCGGTAATGTACAGGCGCCCATTGGTAAAGTGTCTTTTACTGATGAGCAGCTTTTAGAAAATTATATAACCTTAGCCGAGACTTTAATCAAAGTTAAACCGTCTGGAGCTAAAGGACAATACATCAAGACAGTTACTTTATCCACGACTATGGGCCCTGGCGTAAAGATTGATGTTTTTAAGGTTACTAACAATAAATAGTTTAGGTTATCTATTTTTTTTCAATTAACTGAATCAAAAGATTATCGAGCCATAGACAGCAGGTGCTTCTAGCGTAAGTATTTTTCAAATACGCCTGCCGAGGCTGGAGCGTAGAGATATACTAAATTTTCGACCTCTGGCTGCGGCTGAGAGGTCTTTTTGATTTAATAAATTACCAAAAAAAGGAGGTGTAAATAAATGTCAGCTATCAGAGCCGAAAAAGCAGCTAAAGTGGCCGAAATCACGGCGCTTCTTACTAGTGCTAAATGTTCAATTCTAGTGGATTTTTCTGGAATAAATGTTGCGCAGGATACTGCCTTCCGTCGAAAAGTACGTGAAGCCGGAATTACTTATAGTGTTGTAAAAAACACATTGATACGTATTGCAGCGGATGAAGCCGGTATTGAAGGATTGGAGCCGGCCTTAGAGCATAATACTGCAATCGCAGCTGCTCCTGAAGATCCTGTTGCTGTGGCTAAACTTGTGTGCGATTTTGCCAAAGAGAGCAAGGTACTGAAGGTTAAGATCGGTGTGCTGGATGGGAAACTCATTAGCGCTGATGAGATTATGGCATTAGCTGCATTACCGCCTAGGGAAATTCTTATTGGCAAAATGTTGGGCAGCATGAATGCTCCTATTAGCGGTTTTGTCAATGTGCTTCAGGGTACTATCCGAAATGTTGTATATGCACTGGATGCAGTGCGTAAAGTAAAAGAATCTGCTTAATTTGCGATATACTATTTTTGATAACAAAAAATAAATTAATTGGAGGTAAATAAAATGAATAAAGATCAAATCATTGAAGCTATTGAATCTATGACAGTTCTTGAGCTTTCTGAGCTCGTAAAAGCACTTGAGGAAAAATTCGGCGTATCTGCTGCTGCACCGGTAGCTGTCGCCGCTGCACCAGCCGCTGCTGCTGAAGCTGTTGCTGAAAAAACTGAATTTGATGTTGTTCTTACCGCTGCTGGAGCTTCTAAGATTAATGTTATAAAAATTGTTCGTGAAGTAACCGGACTAGGCTTAAAAGAAGCTAAAGAGCTTGTTGATACTGTACCGAAGGCTGTTAAAGAGAAGATGAGCAAAGCAGATGCAGATGCTTTAAAAGCTAAATTGGAAGAAGCTGGTGCTTCCGTAGAAGTTAAATAATCCAAGTTGATTTAACCTCCTCCAGCAAGAAGTCCCCCGCTTCTAAAGCGGTGGGGTGAATTGCG
>JAJQDY010000045.1 GCA_021201965.1 Phascolarctobacterium sp. | reverse complement strand
CCTCTCTGTTAATAGCTTGGATTGTGCCTCGGTCGATGTCCGTCAGATGTTTTCCATTCTTGCGCTTCTCCGCATCTGTGATAGAATGTGGATAGTCCATAGTGATTGTCCTCCTCGATAGGGTTTTGTGTGTGGACTATATTCTATCACGGATTCAATCGCTATGGATTTTTTAACTGTTCAACCTCATTTTACAATCGGACAGCTAAAAAATATAGAATTAAATACACCATTACCCAAACCAGGCCTGAAAACTCTCATGCGCCGTCAGCTTGCCTTTGGTCATACCCTAGAAGATTTGAATAAATTTTTAAAGCCAATGGCCGTAAAGGGCATAGACCCCTTGGGGGCGATGGGCATTGATTCACCGCTTGCCGTATTATCTGAAAAACCCCAACTTTTATACAATTATTTCCACCAGCTGTTTGCGCAGGTCACAAATCCTCCAATTGATGCCATTCGTGAAGAGGTGTTCACCGATACCACCAGCGCCATAGACCCTGAGAAAAATCTTATTGACCCTCATCCAGATAGTTGCAGACAGATTTCTGCAGAATCGCCAATTTTAAACAACATAGAACTAGCCAAGCTGAAAAATATTAACCAACCTAAGTTTGAAGCCGCAACACTTCCTATGTTATGTCCTGTAAGCAAAGTAGGGCAGGGACTCAAAAAAGCTCTCGATGACTCATGTAATCAGGCCGATAAATATATTTCTCAGGACAAATGTATCATGATTTTATCTGATCGGGATATGAACGAAAAAATGGCAGCCATCCCAGCTCTCCTGGCCGGGGCCTGCTTACATCATCATCTGATCCGCAACGGCACACGTCTTAAGGCATCCATCATAATTGAATCTGCAGAACCACGTGAAGTACATCACTTTGCTCTGCTTTTAGGCTACGGCGTCAGTGGAATTAATCCTTATCTGTCTTTTGAGACTATTGAATCTATGTGTGCTAATGGACTAATCACAGAAGTCGGTTTTGAAACAGCTACAGAAAATTACATAAGTGCCCGTACCCACGGCATTGCAAAAGTTTTCTCCAAAATGGGTATTTCCACGGTTCAATCCTATTGCGGTGCCCAGATTTTTGAAGCTTTGGGTATTGGTAAAGATGTAATTGACAAATACTTTACCGGTACGCCTTCTCCTTTAGGCGGCATTGGTCTGGATGAAATTGCTGCAGAAGTTTCAATGCGCCATCTGCCAGCTTTTAAAACTAAAAGCACTAACTTTATTTACGATTCAGGCAGCAAGTATCAATGGCGCAGCAACGGTGAAAAGCATATTCTTAATCCTAAGGCTGTTTTTACTCGACAGCGTGCATGTCAGACTAACGATTATTCCTTATATAAGAAGTTTTCAAACGAACTGTGCGGCAGTACTTTTGTCAACCAGACTCTGCGTAGCATGTTGACATTTACCCCCACTAGCATCTCTCCATCCCCATTGAAGAAGTAGAATCCGTAGAGAGTATTTGCAAACATTTTAAAACTGGTGCCATGAGTTACGGTTCCTTAAGCCAGGAAGCACGTGAATGCCTGGCTATTGCCATGAACCGCATAGGTGATAAATCAAATACAGGCGAAGGAGGTGAACATCCTTCCATATTTCACCCTCTTCCTAATGGCGACAGTAAGCACAGTTCCATCAAACAGGTTGCTTCTGGACGCTTCGGCGTTACCAACAATTACCTGGTAAATACCGATGAAATCCAAATTAAAATAGCCCAGGGTGCGAAGCCCGGCGAAAGCGGCCAACCGCCTGATAGAAAGGTTTACCAATGGATTGCCGAGTGCCGTGACACAACGGCTGGTATAGGGTTAACCTCCCCTCCTCCCAATCATGATATTTATTCCATCGAAGATTTAGCCGAACTAATTCACTATTTAAAAAATGCCAATCCAAAAGCACGAATCAGCGTCAAACTGGTATCCGCAGCAGGCGTCGGTACTATTGCCGCAGGCGTCGTCAAGGCAGATGCTGATGTAGTTCTTATTTCCTGTTATGACGGCAGTACTGGCGCTTCTCCACGTACAAGTATCAATCATGCGGAAATGCCATGAGAACTTGGCGTAATGGAAACCCATCAGACACTGCTGATGAATAATCTACGTGACAGAGTTACTCTAGAAACTGACGGCAAACTTATGACCGGCCGTGATGTAATCATAGCCGCTCTGCTTGGAGCTGAAGAATTTGGCTTTGCAACTGCACCTCTTATTGCTTTAGGTTGCATAATGATGCGTGTCTGTAATCTGAATACCTGTCCAGTCGGTATTATAATCCAGAATCCAAGGCTACGCAAAAACTTCAAGGGCAAACCAGAATACATAGTGAACTTTATGCGTTTTATAGCCACTGAAGTGCGCGAATATATGGCAAAACTTGAATTCCGAGCAGTTAATGAAATGGGCGGCCGCACTGAAGTACTTCTTGCCAAGCCTGACCGTAATTAGAAGGACAGGAAACTGGACCTCTCACCTTTGCTTTATAAACCGGAAATTCCACCATATGTAGGACAAGTTTGCACGGTGAAACAAAACCATCATCTAGAATCTTCCTTGGGCTACCGTGAACTTTTGGCTATATATAAATCATCACTTGAAAGCAAGAATCCTATCAATATCATTCTGCCTATCAAAAATACCGACCGAGTTGTCGGCACCATCCTGGGCAGCGAAATTACCCATCTGTATGGTGCAGAAGGATTAGCAGAAGATACTATTACTCTTCATTTCAAAGGTTCTGCCGGTCAAAGTTTTGGAGCTTTCCTTCCTCATGGAGTTTCTTTAATACTGGAGGGGGATGCCAATGATCATGTCGGCAAAGGACTCTCGGGTGGGAAAATAATTATTTATCCTTTTGCGGAATCTCCTTTCGTGCCACAAGAAAATATAATAATAGGCAATGTGGCCCTCTATGGAGCAACCAGAGGCGAAGCTTATATTTCCGGTATTACAGGTGAACGCTTTTGCATACGCAACAGCGGTGCCAGTGCAGTAGTAGAGGGAGTTGGCGACAGTGGCTGTGAGTATATGACTGGCGGCACTGTAGTTATACTAGGCAAGACAGCCCGCAATTTTGCTGCTGGTATGAGCGGCGGTACAGCTTATGTATTCGATATCAATGAAAATTTTTCCAACTACTACAATAAAGATATCGTACTCTTAGAATCCCTGCAGGAAGTAAACAATATTATTCTTGTCAACAAGATGATTTTAAACCATAAGAATTATACTGGAAGCCGTATTGCTGAAGAAATACTGAATGATTGGGAAAATTGTTTACCTAAATTCGTTAAAGTAATTCCTAAAGATTATAAGCTGGTTACTGAAAAACTGGAAGAACTAATGCAAAAAGGTATTGGCGGGCAGGAAGCCACTATAAAAGTTTTTGAGGAGGTAAGCAAAAATGGGTAAGCCGACAGGATTTATTGATTATAAGAGGCAGGAACTTAAAGGCCAATTGTAAAATAAAGTTGAACAGTTAAAAACTCCATGGCGATTGAATCCGTTGTAGAATAGAGTTAACACACAAAACCCTATCGAGGAGGACAATCACTATGGACTACCCACATTCTATCACAGATGCGGAGAAGCGCAAGAAGGGAAAACATCTGACGGACATCGACCTAGGCACGATCTAAGCCCTTAACAGGGAGGGAATGAGCCTTCGGAAGATAGCAGGACACATAGGCTGTTCTCCATCCACCG
>JAJQDY010000060.1 GCA_021201965.1 Phascolarctobacterium sp. | reverse complement strand
GGGGGGGAAAGGGCGAGGCGGAGCTTCTTGCGGGCTGCTATAGAAATCCCATTTTAATCGCGAAGGAAAAGGGACTTAAGTCCATAGCCTTTCCCGCCATTTCCACGGGGGTCTACGGGTATCCGAAAAAAGAGGCGGCGGAGATCGCCGTAAGGACAATCTGCGCTGCGGAAAAGGATTTCCATGAGGATTTCACGGTCTTCCTCATGGCCTTTGACGTGGAGACGGAAGAAATCTACAGGCAGGTACTGTAAATCATGTTAATCACGGGAAGAAATCATGAAACTTGACGCTGAAACTTTAATAAGAAAGCTGAAACAGAAGGAAGAGCTTCCGGGCGTTATAGCGGCCCTTGGCGAAGAAAGTTATTTCCGCGGGCGGATAGGCAGTCTCCTACAGGAAAACCTTTTTGCCGGCCTTGAGGTATCCGACAGGGAAATAACCGTTTTTGAACGGGATACCAGCCTGAAGGAAGTTGAGGCGGTGATTAACAACTATCCGTTCTTTGGCGGCAAATCCCTCGTCATATTGAGGGATGAAAAGTTTTTCGGCGTTATGGAACGGGGAAAGAAAATTTCAGAGGCAAGGCAGGAAAAAATCAAGGAACAGCAGGCAGGGATCCTGAAAATTTTAAGCGACGTGCCGGAGTACTGCACGGTATTTATCGATATGGCTGGTACCCCCGATAAACGCACCAAATTTTATAAGGACTTTGAAAAGCTAGGAATAGTCTGCGAATGCGACAGCATAAGAATATATAATCTTGCCCCCTGGCTTGAGGCCATGTCGGAAGACCTCGGCGGGAAGCTGGAGTTTTCGGCCGTGGGGACGATAATGGAATATCTTTCCTTCAGGGACACGGCGCCCCTTGAACTTTTAAGTCGGGAATTGGAAAAACTTTCCGTATATGCGGGGGAGCGCAAGGTATGGACCAGGGAAGACGTGCAGGCGGTCTTTGCGGAACTACCCGAGGTATCCCAATATGCCATTGCGAACGCCGTCGCTGACCGCAGGCTGTCGGATGCATTAAAGCTGCTGAAAATCGAGTATATGAAAAGTACGATGAAAGACCTGACATTCATCCTTCTCTGCGGCTCCATCGCCGCCCAGCTGCGCAGACTGGCGTGCATGAAGGAGCTTATGTCGGAGGGCTTCAAGCAGCAGCAGATAGCGGATATCATGAAGCTGCATCCTTTCATCATAAAAAAATCATGGCCCCAGTGCAGGAAGTTTCCTGAAGGATTGCTGGAGGATGCTATTATTGAAATATCGGAAATGAATGTAAAAAAGCGCAGCGGAGGCAGGGCCTGGCCGAGACTTGAGGAAATACTCGTGAAACTGCTTACCGCCTGAAAATGGCAAAGAAAAAGACCGCTTAAAAAAGCGGTCTTTATTGTTTCAGGAATATTAAATGTTTTCCAGGATAGCCTTTGACAGCTGGTCGCCGCAGCTCGTGCCTCTGTCGTTGCAGTCGACACCTGCGAGTATTTCCGCAACTTCCCTGGCGTCCTTGCCTTCCACGAGGCGCCCTATAGCCTTGAGGTTCCCGTTGCAGCCGCCCTCGAAAGTGACGTTGTGCAGCTTGCCTTCAATAATGTCAAAGTTTATCCTGCGGGAGCATGTTCCCTTCGTAACGTAAATAGTCATAAAAAGCACCTCGGTCCAAGTTTTATTTAAGGGGATTATAGCATATATTTATGGAAAATGGAAGTCTTTTCCGAATGGGACACGAAAAACCTTTTATTTCCGCGAAAAACTTGGTATAATATTCTATATTGTGTTTTGCAAAAAGCAAATCAGAAGTATGGTAGAAAGGTAGTGTTGCTTTTATGTCTATTCAGCTGGTCATCGTATGTGTTTACATTGCGATGCTATTTGCCATCAGTTTCTGGGTAAAGCGCAGGGCTGATAAGGGGTCAGTGGAGTACCTCTTTGCCGGGCACCAGCTTGGCTATATCCTTGTCGGCGTCAGCGTCACGGGACTTGCCGTGGGCGCCGCGTCAACCGTCGGCGTTGCGGAACAGGCTTTCAGCGTTGGGGTTGCGGCAGGCTGGTATAACGGGGCCTGGGCCATAGGCGCCGTCTTCATGGGCCTTATTGTCGCCGGGAAGATAAGGAAATGGAAGGTATCGACCATCCCCGAGTTCTTTGAGAGATATTATGATACCAAGGGGCGCATCATCGCGGCCTTAGGGCTTGTCATCGTCATGTGCTGCATAGCATCCCTGCAGTATCTGGCAGGCGGTGCCATCCTTTCGGCGTTGCTCCCCGATATCTTTGTAATGAGGACGGGCATGTTCGTAAGCGCCATCGTCTTCATCGGAATTACGCTCATCGGCGGCCTCTGGTCCAGCGGCCTTTCAAACCTCGTGAGCGTTATACTTATCTATGTGGGCGTCATCTATTCCTGCATCGTTTCCATCGGTAACGCCGGGGGAATGGAGGTCATTGCGTCAAAGCTTTCCGATCCCGGGAAAATGCTTAGCCCCATTGGCGGGCTCCCCATGGCCGTCATCGTCGGCTGGATCATGGTTATGCTGAACCAGTGTGTTACGGCCCAGGGGATGGTCCAGATTGCCTGCGGCGCAAAGGATGAGAAAACTGCGAGGAAGGGATTCATCCTCGGCGGGCTCCTCATTTTCCCCGTCGGCTTCCTCTGCTCCATCCTCGGTATCGTTGCCCTGGTGCAGTTCCCCGATATTACGGCCACCATGGCCATGCCGAAAGTGGTAATGGGCCTGAACCCCTTTGCATCCGGGGTGACCCTTGCGGCCATGTGGGCGGCGGATGTTTCCACGGCCTGCACCATACTGCTTGCCGCAGGCACCCTCTTTTCCCAGGATATATATAAACGCTTCATCAATCCCAAAATTTCGGACGAGAAATTCGTTAAGATAAACCGCATGGTCATTTTCATCATCGGCCTCGTTACCCTCTGGTTCGCATTCAATGCCGTGGGAATCGTGAGGACCATGACGGCGGGGCTTTCGCTTACCGCCCCGTTCACCTGCGTCTTCCTCCTGACGGTTTTCGCGCCGTCAATCTGCAGGAAGAGCAGCGCCTTCTGGGCGACTCTGGCCGGGCTTGCCGGCATCGTGGTCTGGAACTATGTCCAGGAGCTCCATGTCCTAAGCCATGTAATTTATTTTGAGATGACCATAAGCCTTGCAACCATCTTTATTGTTTCCATATTCGATAAGCGGCGCATTAAGGCCGCCGACATGGAGGAAGGCGAGTAACCTTGCAGGAAAAAGCAAAAATCACCAGCATCGACGTGGGCCGTGCGGCCCTTAAGATGGCCGTCAGCGCATCCCGCGCCGAGGAGCGCGCCGTGAAGGAGGCGCTCCTTAAGGAAGGAATACGCGGCGCAGCCGTCGATTTCGGCGGTGAGTTCCTGCTCCTTGTGGTGAAGATAATCGAGCGGGCGGTGGTCGCCGCCCAGAGGGAAAAGATAGTCTCTGAAACCCATATCGGCGCAGGCGCCGTGGCGGGCGCCGCACATTCTGCGCTGGAGCAGGCCAAGAACAAAGCCGCAGGCTTCAACGTTGGTGGGAAAATCGGCATCGCAAGGTGCGGCGAGCATCTGTGCGTTGCCATCTATATGGGCGTCGGCGTGCTTAACTTAAACGAACTCTGCGTTGGGCTTGCTCACCGCAGCCTGCCGTGCGACGGCGGCGGGGATTGAATGGGAGCTGCAGTATGAAAGTCATTTCCACAGACAATGCATCAAAGGCCCTCGGGCCCTATTCACAGGCCGTTTTTGCGTGGGATACCTTCTATCTCAGCGGGCAGATTGCCATCAATTTCGAAACGGGAAGCCTCGTGGATACGAATATCGATGAGGAGACCAAGCAGATCATGCGTAACCTTTTCGCAGTCCTTTCCGCGGCTGGGCTTACTTTTGACAATGTGGTGAAGACCACCATCTTCGCCACGGATATCGTCTATTTCGGTGCCGTGAATAAAATCTACGCCGAGTGTTTTTCCGGACACCTGCCTGCAAGGTCGCTGGTCCAGGTGGAGGCGCTCCCCAATGGCGCGTGGGTGGAAATCGAAATGGTCGCCGTAAGGTGACTATTGACGGCGTTTTGCCAATATAGTATAATAACTCACGTCGCCAAACCTTAGGTCTGGCGCTCACATGGTGGCTGTGGTGAAGCGGTTAACACGGCGGATTGTGGCTCCGTTATGCGAGGGTTCGATCCCCTCCAGCCACCCCATATTGGGGCGTAGCCAAGTAGGTAAGGCACGGGACTTTGACTCCCGCATGCGTTGGTTCGAGTCCAGCCGCCCCAGCCATAAAATGATCCACTAGCTCAGTTGGTAGAGCACCTGACTTTTAATCAGGGTGTCCCGCGTTCGAGTCGCGGGTGGATCACCAGAAAACATGCCTCGAATTTTTCCCGGGGGTTTTCTTTTTGCGGGCTGGAAAGAAGATTGAGTGTGTGCTATTATATATTTAAGCAATAATTAATGGTTTGGTGGTTAAATGCTAGACAGGACGGAAATACGGCTGCCATCGGGCTTTGTCGTTGATTATGCGACAATGCTCGGGCCTGACAGGATAGACGCCGTAAATGATCTTAATGAAATAGCTGAAAAGGCGGAAGCTGCCGAGAAGGCCGTTTCAGAAATGCGCTATACGGGAAACGTGAAAAACCACCGTTCAAAGGGCGGGGATGCGGAACGCATATGGTTCACGCGCCTTCCCTATGTGCGCGATGGCAATCCGAATACGCCTGAATCAATAGGGAAGCTGAAGGAGCTTTCTGCCTCCATGAAGCGCAACGCGGACGGGGTGCTCTTCCTCGGCGTCGGCGGCGCATACCTCGGCAACAGGGTGCTTTTCGATGTCTTCTGTGGCGATTCCTGGAACAGCCTCATCAGGAAGGAAGTGGGCTACAGGCCCTGCATCTTTTTCGGCGGCAATAACGCAGACCCCCTGCATACCGCGCGCCTCGCAGCCCAGATAAAAAGCATCGCAGCCAGGAGCGGTGAAAGCTTCAGGCTGCTTATTATCCCCATTTCGAAATCGGGCACGACACTTGAAACACTGACCGCCTTCAATTACTTCTACAGCGCCTTCAGGAAGAGCAATATAATAATTGACGTGGCGGTGGTGACGGAAGCCAGCGGCGAATCCACCCTTTATGACCTGGCGCTGGAAAACGGCTGGCGCATCTTTGACATAAAGGAAGGCATAGGCGGCAGGTTTTCCGTGCTCCATAACCCAGGGCTCGTCGCCGCGGCGGCCATCGGCCTTGATATCGAGCAGCTGCTCCTCGGGGCGAGGGAAATGGACAAGGCCTGCCGGGGCGGCATGAATGAGAACCCGGCGCTCCTTAACGCCTGCCTCAAATACATCGCGGCCGCCAAATACGGCTGTGACATAGAAGTCTTTATGGGCTACGGCATGTGCCTTAAATCACTTGGCGAATGGTATGTACAGCTCCTTGCGGAATCCCTCGGGAAGAGGAATGACAGGGAGGGCAGGGAGGTCTTTTACGGTAGGACCCCAATCGCCGCCGTCGGGACCACCGACATGCATGCCCAGACCCAGGAGCACCAGGACGGAAAGCGCAACAAGGTGGTGCAGTTCCTGCAGGTGGAAAATATGGGGATGGATATTACCGTACCAGGGAATTTCCCTAATGTTCCCGCCTTTTACCGCTATAAGGGGCTTGCCTTTTCAAATGCCCTTAAGGAAGCCCTTAAGGCCAACAGGGAGGCCCTTGACGGGGATAGGCGCTTCAGCGCCCTTTACGTTCTGCCGAACCTTTCCGAATACAGCATGGGCCAGATCCTTTATTTCCTCATGCTCTCCATCGCCTACGAGGGGGAACTTGCGGACGTGGATGCCTATGACCAGCCGGGGGTCGAGGTCTATAAGAAGATCATGAAGCGCATCCTCAGCTGAATGAAAAAAAATGACACCGTACCTTTAAGGGCACGGTGTTTTTCTTTTCCCGGCGTTTTATGTTATTTTGTAAAGCTTAAATCCCAGGACGTCCGAAGACACGAGTTTGTATTTTATCCCGCCCCGGTCAAGTTCCTTAATGCAGCCTTTGCTCTCCTTCTTGTGGATATGGCCGAATACGCAGTCCGTGACGCCGTATTTTTCCAGAAGGTCCGTGAAAATGCTGTGCTCGCCTTCCGTAAAAAGGGGCGGGTAATGGAGGGCCGCTATGATGCGCATCGCATCCTGACTTTTTGCGTCCATGAGGGAAAGCTCTAGCCTTATCCCCTCGCGGCCGTAAATCTTTTCGTCTTCCACCGTGAAACTCGTGCATGAGGGTAGGACCCAGCCCCTGCTTCCGCAGATGGCGGTGCTCCCGAGCATTATGCAGCCGTTCTTGAGGAATTCAAGGTCCCCGTGGGCCTGCCGCATTTTCTGGAGGCCTGTCCACCAGTAGTCATGGTTGCCGCGCAAGAGTATCTTCCTGCCGGGAAGGGTGGCAATCCAGTTCAGGTCATATTCCGCTTCCCCAAGCTGCATGGCCCAGGAGATGTCGCCGCAAATGATTACCGCATCACATTCCCTTACGGTTTCCTTCCAGGAGGAAGCTGTCTTTTCCTTATGCCACTGCCAGTGCTCCCCGAAGATTTCCATCGGCTTTGCCGCAGGATCCCCTGAAAGGTGCAGGTCGCCTATCGCATAAATGTCCATTTAAAAGCCCTTTCCTTTCTCATATCTTACCACAATACGGCGGATTGCGTCAATAAACACAGGAAGCGCCCTTGGCCGGAGCCGTCGGACGCTTCCCGTGTTGTATAGGGAAATATTAGGGAGAAGCTGGATTGGATAATCCTGCATGGCGTCGAATCCCGTTTCGCCGGTGCGGATTTTTACGACGTCCTCAACGTCGTAGATGGAGATCTTGCCGTCGCCGTAGTGCCCGGTGTAGAGCACTTTCTTGGCCGTGTTGACCACGTCTTCCACTGGGATAGCGGATACTATCATTTCAACCTTTACCTTGGGCAGGAGCTTTGACGCAACCTACGCACCGCAGTAAAGTTCGGTCTGGCTCTTCTGTAGGCCGTAGCCCTAAACCTTCGTCACGGTCATACCGGTGATGCCGAGCTTGTCAAGGGCTGTCTTTAATGCCTCGAACCTGTTCTGGCTCGTTATGATTACCACTTTCGTCATCTTGACGGCTCCCTTGCTTTTAACCTTGACCACGGGAACCGCGGGTGCCTTATAGCCCGTATCGACATGAGTTACGGCCGTCGGCATGAAGTCCGCATAGCTGCTTAAGAGCCCGTGCTCTTCCATGTCAAGGCCCGCAATTTCCTCGGTTTCCAAAACGCGCAGGCCGATTATCTTATCGAGTATGCCGAATATTATCGTCATGGCGATTCCAACATATATGGCAACGGTCACGACGCCCGTAATCTGCGTTATGGTAAGGTCCGTGCCGCCGCCTGTCAGGAGCCCTCCTTCAATGGCGAAGAGTCCCGTGCAGATGATGCCGAAGGTGCCGCACACGCCGTGCACTGAAACCGCGCCGACGGGGTCGTCTACTTTCAGTTTCTGGTCAATGAATTCAACGGATATTACTATAAGGATCTCCGCAAGGAGCCCTATTATCACGGCCGATGCCTGGCTTACCGCATCGCAGCCTGCGGTAATGGCCACAAGCCCTGCGAGGACGCCATTAAGCATCATGGAAACGTCCGGCTTGCCGTAGCGGATCCAAGTGTAAAGCATGGTGCCCGTCGCACCTGCTGCGGCGACAAGGTTCGTCGTGATGAAAATGTCGCCTATGGAAATGAGGGTCTCGTCACTCGTGGCGCATACAGTGGAGGCGCCGTTGAAACCGAATCAGCCGAACCAGAGGAGGAACACGCCGAGGGCGCCTAAGGGGATGCTGTGCCCCGGGATGGCGTTGACGGTGCCGTCACTGTTGTATTTGCCGACCCTCGGGCCTATCATCTTCGCGCCGACAAGGGCTGCCACGCCGCCTACCATGTGCACGGCGGTGGAGCCTGCGAAATCATGGAAGCCCATGGATGCCAGCCAGCCCTCGCCCCAGATTCAGTGGCCGCTTATGGGATAGACGACGGCGCTTATGAGGACGCTGTAAAGGCAGTACACCAGGAAATTCGTGCGCTCTGCCATGGCTCTTGAAACAATGGTGGCAGCCGTGGCACAGAACATGGTCTGGAAAATGAAGAATGCGCTGCTCGTGTACGTGCCGCCGTAGTCACCTGTAACGAAGAAGGCGGGGGCGCCTATCATGCCGCCTATGTCACTGCCGAACATGAGGCCGAAGCCCATGATCCAGAAAACGAGGGAGCCGAGTGACATGTCCATGACGTTTTTCATGACAATGTTCGCGGCATTTTTAGCACGGGTAAACCCGGCCTCCACCATGGCAAAGCCTGGCTGCATTGAAAATACCAGGAAGGCGCCTATGAGCACCCAGATGGTATCCGCTGAAGAAAATTTTTCCATTTGTAAAACTCATCAATCATGATATTCATAAAAAGAAGAGGCATATCCCCTTAAGGGATACACCTCTTTGTGCATAGCCTAAGGTTTACTGTATCAGTCGTTTACGCCAAACAGCAGGTCTCCGTACGTCGGATAGGGGAGGTATTTTCCGCCGAGCATGTTTTCAGCCTCGTCGACGGATGACCTCAGGTCTTCCATTGCGGTAAGCACGGTGTTCCTATAGCAGGTGGCCTGGGCCTGGGCTCCTTTCGTGGCTTCCGCCTTTGCCAGTGCCTTTTCCAGTTTTTCTGCCTTGGCGTAAATCTTGGCGCCGATGGAGGAGAGCTTGTCCGCAAGTTTTGCCTCAAAGCCTGCATTTATGCCGATCCCCTTCTTGTTTAGGGCGGCAATGGTCAGCTCATCGTTGTAGCCCGTAATGGCGGGCAGGATGTCCTTGTGCAACATCTCCAGCATCGTGGATGCCTCTATCTGCAGGATGGTGCTGTAGTTTTCAAGGAGGATGTCCATGCGGGATTTTACTTCCGCGGCGCTGAAGATATTGTGCTTCTCAAAGAGGGCAATGTTTTTAGCCCTTGCCATGTAAGGCAGTGCCTCGGGAGTGGATTTCAGGTTCAGAAGGCTGCGTTTTTCAGCTTCTTTGACCCATTCGTCAGTGTAGCCGTTGCCGTTGAATATGATGCGTTTATGTTTAATGTAGGCCTTTTTCACGAGTTCGTATATAGCCTTGTTGCGGCTGAGCTTTGATTTTTCGATGGTATCGGCGAATTCTTCAAGCACTTCTGCCACGATGGTGTTTAAAATGACGTTCGGTCCGGCAATGCTGAAGGTGCTGCCGGGCATGCGGAACTCGAACTTGTTGCCGGTGAAAGCAAAGGGTGACGTACGGTTCCTGTCGGTATTGTCCTTTTCGAGGGCGGGTATTGTGTTCTCACTTACCTTGAGGTAAGTGCTCTTGCCTGCAACATATGGTTTGCCCTTGGCAATGCTTTCGAGGACTGCCGTAAGCTCGGTGCCGAGGAATATGGAAACTATTGCAGGCGGCGCCTCGTTGGCGCCGAGGCGGTTGTCATTGCCCGCACTTGCAACGGATATGCGCAGGAGGTCCTGGTAATCGTCGACGGCCTTTATGATGGCGGCGAGGAAAAGCAGGAAGCTGGTGTTCTTATATGGCTCCTTGCCGGGGTCGAGGAGGTTCTTCCCCTCGGCGGTGGCCAGCGACCAGTTGTTGTGCTTGCCGCTTCCGTTCACGCCTGCAAATGGTTTTTCGTGGAGCAGGCATACCAGGCCGTGACGGAGGGCAATGCGCTTCATGAATTCCATCATCAGCTGGTTATGGTCGGATGCCACGTTGGTGGTGGTATATATGGGCGCCAGCTCGTGCTGTGCCGGCGCAACTTCGTTATGTTCGGTCTTTGCAAAGACGCCGAGTTTCCAGAGCTCTTCGTCCAGTTCCTTCATGAAGGCTAGGACACGCGGTTTAATGGCCCCGAAGTAGTGGTCGGAAAGTTCCTGGCCGCGGGGCGATTTGGCGCCAAAGAGCGTGCGCCCCGTGTATTTGAGGTCCCTGCGTTTTTCCCACATTTTCTTGTCAACCAGGAAATATTCCTGTTCGGGCCCCACGGTGCTGACAACCATTGACGTTTTTACGCCGAGGAGCTTAAGCACCCTGCAGGCAGCCTTGCTTACAGCGCTCATGCTGCGCAGGAGCGGGGTCTTTTTGTCGAGGACGTCGCCCGTATAGGAGCAGAACGCCGTCGGGATGCACAGGCAGTCATCCTTGATGAAGGCATAGGACGTGGGGTCCCATGCGGTGTAGCCGCGGGCTTCGAAGGTGGCGCGCAGTCCCCCTGAGGGGAAGCTTGATGCGTCAGGCTCTCCCTGGATGAGTTTCTTTCCTGAGAAATCCATGATCACGCAACCTTCGGCGGTCGGCGCGATGAAGCTCTCATGCTTTTCGGCAGTGATGCCGGTCATGGGCTGGAACCAGTGGCTGAAATGGGTTGCCCCGTGCTCCAGCGCCCAGTCTTTCATTGCATTTGCGATGACGTTTGCCATTTCAAGGTCCAGGGGACGCCTTTCACGGACGGCCGACTGGAATGATTTGTAAATGGCGGTCGGAAGACGGTCCTTCATTACCGTCTCGTTGAAAACCAGGCTTCCGAATAGTTTTGGCACTTCTTTCATTTGTTAAAACCTCCCTAATTTTCTTGTTGAAAATGAGGGTTACGCCGTTGTAATCCCCCACAACACAGATAAACAAAAAAACAACGCAGACGGGATAATTTCCATTACCCAACAACTGCGTTGTTGTTTATATTGCATATTATAGTCCCTGGGTTTTAATTTGTAAATAGGGAAAATGAAAAATTTTTTCCGCAGGCACTTTAGCACCTGGTACTAAATTTGCCCCGGGACTCTGCAAGCCATTGCCAAAAAGGAAAAAATGGTAGATAATTAAGGTAACATAACCGGAATGGGTCCTTCCGCTGGACTCCGTAAAAAACTGTGCATTCATTATATAAACATTACGTATTTTATTTATCTGGAGGAAAGATATATGGAAGTAACCGCTATAGTGAAATTGCGCCGCATGGTGCTTGAGCACATTTCCCGCTATACCTGGAACGATGAGCTGAAGGAACGGGTCTACGACATCCTCAAGGAGGTTACCGAGGACACGCCGAGGTACCGCTGCTGCGTGTTCAAGGAGCGCGCCGTGCTGAAGAACCGCATTACCATGGCCATCGGCCAGAAAAATGGAGAAAATATAGTCGATGCGTCAAAACATACGCTTTCGGAGCCTGAGCGCACGGACCTTCCCATAATGGACGTCCTGCCCGCAGCCTGCGACCAGTGCCCCATCGAGGCCTACTACGTGACGGATGCCTGCCGGCACTGCATAACTCATAAATGCGTGGACAACTGCCCGAAAAAGGCGATTTTCATCCACCAGAGCAGGGCGGTCATAGACCACGATATCTGCGTGGAATGCGGCCGCTGCAAACAGATGTGCCCCTATGGCGCCATCCTTGAGATAAGACGTCCATGCGTAAAGGCCTGTGCCCTAAAGGCCGTCAACATCGGCGCTGACAGGAAGGCCGTGATAGACCAGGATAAATGCATCTCCTGCGGTGCCTGCCGTTCCGCCTGCCCCTTCGGGGCCATCGACGAGCGCAGCAGCATCGTGCGTATAATCATGGAAATAAAACGCGGGAAGAATGTCATTGCTCTCGTCGCGCCTTCTATAACGGGCCAGTTCGGCATGAAGGTGGAAACGGGTCAGATATATGCCGCACTCCTTAAGACCGGCTTCTCAAAAGTGGTGGAGGTGGCCGTAGGCGCGGATATTACCAGCGTCAAGGAAGCGGAGGAATACATGGAGAAAGTGCCCGCAAAGCAGAACTTCATGGCCAGCTCCTGCTGCCCGGCCTTCGTAAGGCTCGTGAAACTGTACCTTCCGGATATCGCTCATAAGGTTTCCGAAACGGATTCACCCATGGTCTCCTGCGGGAAACTGGTCAAGAAACTCCATCCCGATTCCGTGACGGTGTTTATCGGGCCCTGCATCGCGAAAAAGTTCGAAATCAGGGAACATGATTGCATAGATTACGCCATGACATTTGAGGAGCTTACCTGCATGATGGAAGGCAGGGACATCAAGGTCGAGGAAATGGAAAAGATGGAATACGAACGGGACGGCTCGAAGATAGGCCTTGCCTTCCCGCAGTTTGCGGGCGTCACGGCCGCCGTCGATGCGACGGTCACGGCACTTGGCGGCAAGGTGGAGTGTACCCACTACGCCTCAGGCCCCGCCAAATGCAGGGATGACCTCCTAGCCGCGGAAAAGGGCGACATCGAATGCACCTACTTTGAGGGCATGTCCTGCGCCAACGGCTGCATTGACGGACCGAGCGTCGTGGGCGACTTCAGGATCACGAAGGTGGCGCTTAATAGATACATCTCCACATCGCCGGTTGAAGCTGCGGTGGACGATAAGCACACAAAATAAGGATGTTTTCACGGCCTGCCGCGCATTTCGTGCGGCAGGCTTTTTATTTTCCGTAAAAGTGTGTCAATTCTGCAATAAATCAGCAAAAAAATTGACTAATGTGTGTACACAATTTAAAATATATAATGAATAGATATTTGCAAAAATAAAACGGGAAGGTATGGACCAGGATATATGACACGGATATTTTCTGAATACCTGAATAAGGACAGGGACTCCTTAGGCAGGGTATGCGGCGCATGCAAATCTTCCTTTAGCGGTATGTGCGGTGCGAGCAGAGCTTTCTTTGATAGGATATGTGCGGCATGCAGGGCTTTCTATAGCAGGATGTGGGCAATCTTCCTTGGGAATTCCAGTTTTTCCTTCGAGTTTGAATTTGATCCTGAAGACGGCGGCGGTCCGAGGAAAAAATCCCTCGGGAATCACCGACTGCGCAACGTGCTTTTTGCCGCGGCCACGTGCCTCCTTGTCATCTTCGGGAGCTTAATGCTCGCCTTCCATACTGTGCGCAGCACTTCCGCACAATACGAGGAGCTCATGCTGTACCGGTCGACAATGCAGGGATACGCGGCCAAGCAGAAGGAGCTTCTGGGAATTGTCGAAAAGAACCAGAATGACCTTGCAAAGCTTGAGAAAATGGAAAAACAGATGCGCCGCCAGCTTGAAAAGCTCGGGATACCGGTGCCCTTAATGTCGCCAATCCATACCGGCGGGCAGGGCGGGCCCCTGGAAGGGGAAAAGGTCTCACAGCTTGACATCCTCATTGCTCAGGGAAAGAACCTGCAGCAGGCGGTGACGGCTGAAAAAAATACCATAGAGGCGCTTAGGAAGAGCATCAATGATGAGGAATACAGGCGGGAGGTGACTCCCAGCGTGTGGCCCACCGACAGCGATGAAATAACATCCTCCTTCGGCGGCAGGATCAGTCCCTTTAACGGCTACAGGATCGACTGGCATCCCGGAATAGATATCGCTAACACTTACGGGGCCCCCATTTATGCAAGCGCCTCGGGACATGTTGCCATGGCCGGCTGGTATGGCGGCTACGGGCGCTACGTGGAAATTGAGCATGATTTCGGCTACGTGACGGCCTACGGGCACATGAGCGTTATCGCGGTAAGCGCGGGGCAGTACGTGGAAAAGGGCAGCGTCATCGGCTATGTGGGCAACAGCGGCTACAGTACCGGACCCCACCTGCATTTTGAAGTCATAAGGAACGGCAAGCAGGTAAATCCCTTCAGTGTCATAAAACGTTACTAATAAGGTGAGAGCATGAGGTTAAGGAAGAAACCCTGGATAGACCAGGCCATACGCGATCTGGAGGGCGAGTGCGTCTTCATGCACGGGCCTGAAGGATATAAGGGGAAATGGCATGAAATGTTCCCCGGGAAAAAGATCTGCGTTGAAATAGGCAGCGGCAAGGGCCGCTTCATCATAGGCATGGCAGGGCTCTGCCCGGAAAAGGCCTTCATCGGCATTGAAAATGAGAGCGGGGTCGCATATTACCCCGCAAGTGCCGTGAAGGATGGAAACATCGGCAATCTGCGCATGATCTGCGCCAATGCGGAAAACATCACCGACTGGTTTGACGCGGGGGAAATAGAGGAACTCTACCTTAATTTCAGCGATCCCTGGCCCAAGGTGCGCCACGTCAAACGCCGCCTCACCCACAGTAGGTTCCTCGAAAAGTATAAAATCGTCCTGAAAAAGGGCGGGGTGTTGCGCTTTAAGACGGATAACAGGGGGCTTTTCGATTTCTCCTTGGAGGAGTTTAAGGAATGCGGACTTAAAGTGGGCGCCATAAGCTACGATTTCCATAATTCCGGGTATGAAAATCCCGTCTGGACCGAGTATGAGGAGAAATTCTCCCTGCTCGGCGAACCAATAAATTACTGCGAAGTCATTTTCTGAAAAAATAAAGCACGGGAGACTTATGGATAGCAGGTTTTTTATCTGGGACAATCCTAAACATGCGATTTTCTGTCTGGTGGCCATCCTGATGGGCATTGGCTGTATCAATGTTTTCAGCGCTAGTTACGTGTCCGCGGTGGACATGTTCGGCAATGGCTTTTATTATCTGGAACGCTACGGCATCTGGGCGGTGGTAGGCGTTTTCTGCATCTTTTTAATCAGGAAAATCGGCTACAGGCGTCTGCTGAGCAGGCGCTTTTTAAATATCGTCTATATTGCGGCGGTAGTGCTACTTATCCTCGTTGACGTCTTCGGCGCGACGGCCAACGGCGCCCAGCGTTGGCTGAGGCTGGGGCCCCTGTCGCTGCAGCCGTCCGAGTTTGCGAAGCTTGTGGTCATCCTGCTTACAGCAAGGAATTTCGGCATGGTCATAAAGAAGAAAAGGAAGGTAAGCCTGATGCGGGGGACGGGACTCCTCGTCGCGCTGCAGACGCTGTTTTTTGCCTTCCTCGTCTATAAACAGCCCGATATGGGCACCTCCGCCATTATCATCGGCATCATGTTCATGCAGTGCATAATCGCCGGGACCTCCTGGCTGCAGATCGGCGGCATCATAGGCCTGGCCAGCGCCGCGTCGGCGCTTTTCATCGCCATTGTCCCCTACCGCATGGAGCGCATAAGGGTCTGGTTCAATCCCTGGCTCGATGAAGTGGACAGCGGCTACCAGATGGTCCAGTCCCTCCTTGCCATCGGCAGCGGCGGGATTAGCGGCACCACCTGGGGGCAGGGGACGGGGAAATTCTTCTACCTGCCAGAGCCCCATACGGATTTCGCCTTTGCCATTTTCTGCCAGGAGAACGGGCTTATCGGGGCGCTCTTCCTCATGGTTCTTTTCATCGTTCTCGGCTGGGCATTCCTGAGGATTGCAAATAATACGGGCGACGAGAGGGGGTTCCTCCTCGTCACGGGGGCAAGCCTGCTGGTGATGGGCCAGTCCGTGGCGAACATGGGAATGGTGTGCGGGCTCCTGCCCGTCATCGGCGTGCCCCTTGCCTTCATAAGTTATGGCGGCTCGTCCATGCTTGTCACTATGACGGCCATAGGGCTCATACTTTCCGTTTATGACGATGAGGAAAAACAGGCGGGGCTTGCGCGGGAGGAAACCGAGGAGCTGCGGCGCAGCCGCTTCCGCATGGTAGGCGGGAGGCGGGGGCTATGAAGAACGCTTTCCTGCAGAATGGCTATTTCCGCTTCCACATCTTTGCCGCCGTGGTGTTCCTTGCCTTTGCTGGGATTTTTGCCAGGCTTTTCTGGCTGCAGGTCGTAAGTGCGGAGAAGCTGGAAAAAATGTCGGAGGAGCAGCTGGAAACGGATATCAGGCGCAATAATCCCCGCGGGCGCATCGTCGACAGGGACGGCGAGGAAATGGCCGTTTCCATCATGACGAGTTCCCTCTACGTCGATCCCCAGGAAATGGTCGATTCGGCGGAGAGCAGGAAGCAGGGGCAGCAGCGGGATGAAAGGCGCATCAGCGTAGACCTCCTTGCGCCGGTGCTTAAGATGGATGCGGAAGAGCTCTACGGCATGTTCCTTACGGAGGGGCGCTTCCTCTGGGTTAAGCGTACCATGGATCCTAAGGAGGCTGACATAGTCAGGCAGGTTGTCAGGGAAAACAGGCTGCCAGGGCTCCATTTCATAGAAGAAAGCAAACGCTACTACACTAAAAAGCGCACGGCTGCGCAGATCCTCGGCTTCGTCGGCACGGATGACGTGGGGCTGAGCGGCATAGAACTTCTAGAAGACCACGTGCTTCGCGGCGCAGAAACGCGGCATTCAAGGCTCCTTGACGCCCTCGGGCGCCAGCTGCCCGGCAGCGACAAGGATGCGCAGCAGCAGAACTGTTCCACTGTTTACCTTACCATAGATAGCAGGATACAGTATGTCCTCGAGGAGGCCATGGATAACGCCATCGTCCATACGAGTTCTAGGGGCGCGGCGGCCATTATCATGGATCCCTATACCGGGGAAATATTCGGCATGGCCAGCAGGCCTACCTTCGACCCCAACAGTTTTGGCGACTATCCGCCGGAAAGCTGGAATAATAAGGGGATTTCCATGATCTACGAGCCGGGCTCCGTCATAAAGCCGCTTGTCGGCTGCATGGGGCTTACGGAAGGGCTCATCACGCCGAATACCCTTTTCCAGGATAACGGCAGCATCAGGGTCGCTGACCGCGTCATCAATAACTGGGATAAGAAGAGAAACGGGCTCGTGCCCTTTTCCACGGTCATAAAGGATTCAATCAATACTTGCATGGTGCAGCTGGGCCTTGAGCTCGGCGCCCAGCGCATGATCTATTATAGCAAGAAGTTCGGCCTCGGGCTGCCCACGGGAATAGACCTGCCGGGCGAGGAAAACGGCATTTTGTATAATCCTGACGAAATGTACGAGTCTGACGTTGCCACCATGGCCATAGGCCAGGGCATTGCCGTGACGCCCATCCAGGTCCTCCAGGCAATCTGCGCCATCGCCAACGGCGGAGAACTCCTGCAGCCTTATATCGTAAAGAAGGTTGTCGCATCTAACGGGAATATAATTTCCGAAGGCGGTAGGAAAGTGGTGCGGCGCGTCATATCAGAAGATGTTGCCGCCCAGATGCGGGAAATGATGAAAATGGTTGTGGCAGAAGGCGGCGGCAGGACCGCGGCCATTAAGGGGTATCGCATTGCCGGCAAGACCGGCACCGCGGAGAAACTTGCGGAACAGGGCGGCTATGCCGAAGGGGAGTACATATCATCCTTCGTTGGCTTCGTGCCGGTGGAAAAACCCAGATATGTCATGATCGTCATGCTTGACACGCCACAGGGAGCCTTCTACGGGTCCCAGGTATCTGCGCCGGTCTTTAGGGATACGCTACAGCAGGTGCTTGCCGCAAAGGGGGTACAGCCTAGCGACGGCGAGGACCTTCCTTCCTTCGATAAGATTGAACTGCCGGAAAAAGGGGAGATCCCGGAGGCAAGGCTGCCGCAGATGGAACCCCTGCAGGACGGGAAGGTGAGGATCCCCGATTTCACGGGACTTGACATGCGCCAGACGGCGGAAGTCCTGCAGCAGGGACACTTGAGGCTGAAGCCCAATGGCTCAGGCTATGCGAAAAGGCAGAACCCGCCTCCCGGAAGCGAGCTTCCTGAAGGCGCCACGGTTGAAATCTGGTTCGAATGATGCAGGATAACCGCCGCATCTGGCAGAACTATTAAATATAAAGTTACTTCTTTAAGCTGAGGAGGAAATAACATGCTGTCCGATATCGAAATTGCCCAGCGGGCAAAAATGCTTAAAATCACCGAAGTTGCGGAAAGGCTTGGAATAAGCGTGGAGGACATTGAACTCTACGGCCCCTACAAGGCAAAGCTTTCCATGCCGCTCCTGCAGCGCTTAAAGGATAAAAAGGACGGGAAACTTGTGCTTGTCACTGCGATTACCCCGACCCCAGCAGGGGAAGGCAAATCCACGACCACTGTTGGCCTTGCCCAGGGGCTTGCGAAAATAGGCGAGAGCGTCATCGTCGCCCTGCGGGAGCCATCCATCGGCCCCTGCATGGGAATAAAGGGCGGTGCCGCGGGCGGCGGCTATTCGCAGGTCGTGCCTATGGAAGACATAAACCTCCATTTCACGGGGGATTTCCATGCTATCACTTCGGCGCACATGCTCCTCAGCGCCATGCTGGATAACCACATCCAGCAGGGGAACAGGCTTAACATAGACCCGCGGCGCGTTGTCTGGAAATGCGTGGTTGACATGAATGACCGGGAACTGCGCAATATAGTCGTGGGGCTCGGCGGCAAAGCCCATGGCGTACCGCGCCAGGGCGGCTTTGATATTACAGTGGCTTCCGAAGTCATGGCCATCCTCTGCCTGGCGGACGGCCTCCGGGATTTGAAGGAAAGGCTAAGCAGGATTATCGTCGCCTATGACTATGAGGGAAAGCCCGTCACCGCAGGGCAGCTGAAGTCCCACGGTGCCATGGCGGCGCTCCTTAAGGACGCAGTTAAGCCGAACCTCGTGCAGACCCTTGAAAACGTGCCTGCCATCATCCACGGCGGGCCCTTTGCCAATATCGCCCACGGCTGCAACAGCGTCATGGCAACGAAAACAGCCTTGAAGCTTGCGGATTACACCATTACGGAGGCAGGATTCGGTGCCGACCTCGGGGCGGAAAAATTCTTTGACATCAAATGCCGCTATGCCGGGCTGAAGCCGGATGCGGTAGTCCTCGTCGCCACCGTTCGCGCACTTAAGATGCATGGCGGGGTGCCGAAAGGCGATCTTGCCATCCCCAATGTGGAAGCGGTTAAAAAGGGAATGGCAAACCTTGAAAAGCATATCGAGAACATGAAGAAATTCGGCGTGCCACTGGTGGTCGCCATAAATATCTTTGCCCAGGACACGGAAGAAGAACTTGAAGCCGTGCGCAGCCATTGCGCGGGCTGCGGCGTGAATGTGGCCCTCTCAGACGTCTTTGCGCGGGGCGGCGACGGCGGCATAAAGCTTGCAATGGAAGTCGTTTCCCTGGTCCGGGGCGGTGCGGCATGTTTTGCGCCCCTTTACGCCGATGACATGCCGCTGAAGGAAAAAATTGAAACTGTGGCGCGGGAAATCTACGGCGTCAGCGGCGTAAAATACAATAAGGAAGCTGAAACCGCACTTGCCGATTTTGAAAGAATGGGCTATGGGAAGATGCCGGTCTGCATGGCCAAGACCCAGTATTCCTTCTCGGATAACCCGGATCTCCTCGGCAGGCCGGAGGGATTTGAAATAACCGTCAAGAACTGCCGCATTGCGGCGGGGGCGGGCTTCATCGTCGCCCTGACGGGTGATATCATGACCATGCCGGGGCTTCCTAAGGTGCCTGCCGCAGAAAATATAGACGTTTCCGATGACGGGATCATAAGCGGGCTCTTTTAAATAATAAGGAGAATTTTTATGAGGACTCTTGTAATGCGGGGAAAACCTGTGGCGGATGCCATGAGGAAAAAGATAGAGGGAAAAATAAAGGCGGCAGAAAAATGCGGGGTGAAGCCTGCCCTTGCCATCATCACCGCAGGGAAGGACCCTGCGTCCCATGTCTATAAGGACAGGCTGGTAAAGCTCACTGAAAGCCTCGGCGCTTCGGCGAAGGTGGTCATCCTGCCGGGAAATGCGTCTTTGGAGCAGGTGCTCTTTGAGGTAAGGAAATTAAACCGCAACAGGTATGTGCATGGCATCCTTCCAACGATGCCAATGCCAAGGCATATTGACGGCCGTGCCGTTGCAGCGGCCATTGCCCCTAATAAGGACGTGGACTGCTTAAATCCTAAGAACATGGGGGAAGTATTTTCCGGGGAAAGCACCTGGGCACCGTGCACGCCGCGGGCCTGCATGGCCATCCTTAAATACTATGGCATTAAGCCGGAAGGGAAAAAGGCTGTGGTCATAGGCCGCAGCAATGTAGTCGGGAAACCCGTTGCCATGCTGCTCCTTAAGGAAAATGCCACGGTTACCGTCTGCCATTCAAGGACTGAAAATCTCGCCTCCGTCCTAAAGACGTCGGATATTATAGTTGCGGCCGTCGGGGCGGCGAATTTTGTCAAACCCGATATGGTGAAAAATGGCGCTGTGATAGTTGATGTGGGAATAAATGCAGTGGATGGGGGAATTGCGGGTGACGTTGATCCCGCAGCAGCCGAAAAGGCTGCCGCATTTACTCCGGTCCCCGGAGGCGTTGGCGTCGTGAGCAATATGATGGTCATGGAATGCCTGTGCCGGAATTTATGAGAGGTGGGTGTTATGAGATTTCTCTGGTTGCTCCTGCTGCTAGCCTTTACGGCACTTATATTTGCAAGTTCATCCCTACCCGCAGGCGAGTCGTCACAGCTGAGCAGACCTGTGGCCTCCCTCCTGACGGAAATTGTGGAACTGTTTAATATAACCGTTTTCCAGGATATCGAGCGCCAGCTGCGCACGCTGGCCCATTTCACGGAGTTTTCCATCCTTGCCTGGCTGTACTGCAGGACGTTTGCGGCTTTTTCGGTCGGCAAATTGACGGCTGCGGGATATATTTTCTTTTTCTGCCTCCTGACGGCAGTTTCTGCCGAATACATCCAGATTTTTCCCCCGGGGCGTTCCTCGGCCATTAACGACGTCCTGCTTGATTTTGCGGGTTCCTTCTGTATGTGGATGGCTTACCGCATCTGGAACTGGCATAAATAATTTTAATGTGAGGCGTTTTTATAATGGACGAAAAAAATAAGCTTCCCGAACTTGTCGAAATACAGCCCGTTCAGGACAGCTACCGCTGGGTGGCCATTACGGCCATGCTCCTTGCCATAGGCATCATACTGCATACCGTAAGCCCCAATGTCGGCGGCGTTACCCCGAACTGGACCATAGCCATGTATTCCATAGTCATCAATTTAACGAACCCCAAGCTGTCCCAGGCAGCGGGCATAGGCTTTATTGCGGGACTGACCCTTGTCCCTTCCTCAAAGTCCGCCTTCCCGCTGGGAAACCTTGTCAGCGACTTTGCCGGGGCAACCGTCTGCTGCATCCTCGTCAAGGCTATGATTTTCGCGGGCCTCGGCAGATGGAGGCTGCGCCCCCTTATCACGGGGTTCCTGGCTACCGTTACGAGCGGCGGGGTCTTTACCCTTATACTGAAATTTATCCTCGGGCTTCCCTGGACCGCATGGTTGTACGGCATGCTGCCCGTGGTTATCGTGGTGGGGATATTGAACGGGCTCATCTGCTTTTTCCTCTACGCCCCGGTTAGGAGACTCTTCTATGTTCAGGAGGAGGATGAGAAATGATGGACGGCGTTATAAGAATCGAGGATTTCTATTTTGCCTATAAAAGGTCTGGTATTGTCTTAAATAATATAAATCTTGCCGTAAGGAAAGGAAGCTTTACCGTCATAACGGGTCCGTCGGGCGCAGGGAAAACCACGCTCTGCAAGGCTATGACGGGAATAATCCCTTATTACATGGGCGGGCGCTACAGCGGGGATGTGAAGATCCTCGGCGAAACTACGAAATGCCGGCGTATTTCCGATATTGCCATGCGCGTGGGCTTTATCATGGAAGATTACGAAAGCCAGCTTATTTCCCTGACGGCGGGCGAGGAAGTTTCCTTCAGCCTTTTGAACCACGGGTTTTCGCCTTCCGAAATCGATGCGAGGGTAAAAAGGGCCCTTGAGGACGTGGGACTGCCGGGCCGCAAAAACTACCAGCTCGATGAACTGTCGGGCGGGCAGAAGCAGAGGCTCCTCCTTGCGACAGTGCTTGCGGTGCACCCTGAAATAATCGTCCTTGACGAGCCTGCTTCGGCGCTTGATCCTGACGGCGCCATCGCACTTTATAAACAGGTCAGCGATATCCATAAACGCTACGGGACCACAATCGTTACCGTGGAACACCGTATGGATTACATGCTGCCCTATGTGACGGATATGATCGTGCTTAAGGAAGGAAACC
Organism: Phascolarctobacterium sp.; assembly: GCA_021201965.1. Lineage (GTDB taxonomy): Bacteria > Bacillota > Negativicutes > Acidaminococcales > Acidaminococcaceae > JAJQAO01. The sequence goes on along the minus strand of JAJQDY010000060.1, from coordinate 9,568 downwards.
TTGTCGCAGTGGATGCTTTCCAGGCTGCGGCAGGGGAAATGTATAAGGATGGGGAACTGCGCATGCTCTTGCCGTCACTCTGGCAGGTGAAGTTCGGCCTTGAGGAAAAAACCGGCATAAGCTTTGGCGAATGGCGCAGCGAGGAAGAGGCAATTTGCGAGCTTAAAAAATATAATTTCACGGGGGAGGGCTGACTGATGCTTGAAGCTAAAGAAGTAAATTTTGCTTACGTGCGCGCTCTGCCCGTAATCAATGACATTGACTGCACCATAAAGGACGGGGAGTTCATCGCGCTCCTCGGGCATAACGGCAGCGGCAAGACGACGCTCAGCCGCCTCTTTATGGCGCTTTGCCACCCGAGAAGCGGGACGGTCTTTGTGGACGGGGAAGATATAGCGAGCAAGGAGCCTGCGGATCTTGCCGGGAAAATCGGCTATGTGTTCCAGAACCCGGATCTGCAGATTTTGGAGGATACCGTCTTTGATGAGGTCGCCTATGGCCCGAGGGCCAAAAAGCTTCCTGAGGAAACGGTGGAAAAACAGGTAAATGCGGCACTTGGCGCTATGGGGCTTTCGGAGCTTAAGAAAGCCTATCCGAGGATGCTCTCCTTCGGGCAGAAACGACGTCTCGGCATTGCTGCCGCCCTTGCGCTTAATCCTAAGACCTTAATCCTTGATGAAATAACCAATGGCCATGATGCCCTCGAAAAGGAAGGCATAATGAAGTATCTTAAGGCCATAAATAAGGATCTCGGCATCACCGTAGTGCTCATTTCCCACGACATGGATATCGTCATCCGCTATGCGGACCGGGCCATCGTGCTTTCCTACGGTAGCATGGTTTTTGACGGGAAACCGGCGGAACTTTTTGACGGATCCCGCCCGCTGGAGCAGTGGGGACTGCGGCGGCCTACCATAGCAAGGCTGTCCTGGGAATTTAATGTCAGCGCGGTCACTGCGGAAGAACTTTGCGGTGCGCTTAACGTGAAGGGTGGTGACAGGGCATGAGGCTTACGGCTTTTACCCAGATTATCATTACCATTGCCGTCACGGCCTGGGTGTTCATCCTTCCCGTTGAGGCGGTGGCGACGATCCTGGCCCTCGAGCTTGTGCTGCTCCTTTATATTAAACACGACAGGATGACCATGGCCGCCATCGGCGGGCTTGCCGTATTTACCGGCATGATGGTCCTTTTGCAGCTGCTTTTCGGTTCATCGCCCAGGCAGGCGCTTTTCGGCGGCCTCAGGATGCTTGACATGACCATCGCCTTCCTGTGCCTTCTGGCAGGAAGCCGCATCCAGGATATCGCGAAGGCACTGGTGGACAAATTCCGCCTGCCGTGCGAATATGCCTTCATGCTGACGACGGCGCTGCGTTTCGTGCCCAATTTACTTGCGGACAGTGAAACTACCCTTGATGCTCAGAGCTGCCGCGGCTATTCCAACAGGGGCAATATCATAAAACGCTTCCTTGCCTATATAGTGGTCATAAGGCCGCTTGTAATGCGCGCCGTGGCCAAATCTGAAACCCTGGCTCTTTCCATGGAGCTTAAGGGTTTCGGCAGCAATACCTATAAGAACATGCCTGCGGAGCCGCTGAGGATTTATGATTACCTCGCACTGCTCCTGGTAGTGGTTTTAAGTACCTATCCTTTCTGGATAAAACGTATGTAAGGGAGGCAGCTATGAAGCTTATTTCCTGGAATGTCAATGGCCTCAGGGCCTGTGTCAATAGAGGCTTTAAGGATTTCCTCGCCAGTGCGGATGCCGATATCTTCTGCGTGCAGGAAACGAAAATGCAGCGGGAGCAGGTGGGGTTCGTTTTTGAGGGCTATGAGGAGTACTGGAACAGCGCCGAGAAAAAAGGCTATTCCGGCACGGCCGTCTTCAGCAAAAAGAAACCCCTCAGCGTTACATGCGGACTCGGCATCGAGGAACACGATAAGGAGGGCCGGGTAATTACGGCGGAATATAAGGACTTTTACCTCATAAACGTCTATACGCCGAATGCCCAGAGGGAGCTGATGCGGCTTGATTACCGCATGGTATGGGAAGATGAGTTCAGAAAATATGCCGTAAGTCTGGATAAGGAGAAACCAGTCATCATCTGCGGCGACCTCAACGTGGCGCATAATGAAATTGATCTGAAAAATTATAAGACGAATGTGGGGAACGCCGGCTTTACCTACGAAGAGCGCAGCAAAATGACCGAGCTCCTTGCGGCAGGGTTCGTCGATTCCTTCAGGCACCTCTACCCTGACAGGAAAGGCGCCTACAGCTGGTGGAGCTACATGTTCAAGGCCCGCAAGAAGAACGCCGGATGGAGAATAGACTATTTCCTGGTTTCCAAAAAGCTTTCAGGCCGCATTGAGGATGCGGTCATCTGTCCTGAAGTTATGGGCAGCGACCACTGCCCGGTGGGTCTTATTCTAAAATAGGTGAAGGCAATGGATTTTGAAATAAAGGCTCCCTTCGAGCCGGCAGGGGATCAGCCCGAGGCCATAGAAAAACTGGCGGAAGGCGTCATGGAAGGAATCCCTTCCCAGGTGCTTTTGGGCGCCACGGGGACGGGCAAGACCTACACCATAGCCCAGGTCATAAAGAGGGTTAAAAAGCCGACCCTCGTCATAGCGCACAATAAGACCCTCGCGGCCCAGCTCGCCAGCGAGCTGAAAGCTTTTTTCCCGGATAACGCGGTGGAATACTTCGTGTCCTACTACGACTACTACCAGCCTGAGGCCTATATCCCACAGACGGATACTTATATCGAAAAGGATGCCTTCATAAATGATGAAATAGATAAGCTGCGCCATTCGGCCACCAGCGCTTTGTTCGAACGCCGGGACGTTATCATCGTAGCCAGCGTTTCCTGTATATATGGGCTCGGCGCGCCGCAGGAATATTTTGACCAAGTGCTCTCCCTGCGCAAGGGACAGACCGCCGACAGGCAGGATATCCTGAGGAAGCTCGTCGAGATCCAGTATGACAGGAATGACGTGGATTTCAGGCGCGGCACCTTCCGCGTGCGCGGGGATGTGATTGAGGTTATCCCTGCAGGCTACCGCGAAAAGGCCGTGCGCATTGAGATGTTCGGCGATGAGGTGGAAATGATCCTCGAAGTTGATGCCTTAACCGGCGAAGTCCTTGGCCAGCGCACCCATGTTGCCATCTTCCCCGCCTCCCACTATGTGACGGGACGGGAGAACCTGGAGCGCGCCATGGGCGATATCAGGAAGGAACTTGGTGAAAGGCTTGCCGCCTTTAACGCTGGAAATAAGGTCCTTGAGGCCCAGCGGCTCGAGCAGAGGACCAATTATGACCTTGAAATGATGAATGAAATGGGATACTGCTCCGGCATTGAAAATTATTCTCGCCATCTTGACGGCAGGAAGGCCGGTCAGCCGCCATTTACCCTCGTCAACTATTTTCCGAAGGATTTCCTGCTTGTCATTGATGAATCCCATGTGACGCTGCCACAGCTGCGCGCCATGTACGCAGGGGACCGTTCGAGGAAGCAGATGCTCATTGACCACGGCTTTCGCCTGCCGTCAGCCTTTGACAACCGTCCGCTTAATTTTGGCGAATTCAAGGGGCAGGTCGGGCAGGCCATCTATGTCTCGGCAACGCCGGCGGAATACGAAATGAAGGAAGCGGGTCGGGTGGTGGAGCAGATAATACGGCCCACGGGGCTTCTTGACCCGGCGGTCGAGGTAAGGCCCATCAGAGGGCAGATTGACGATCTCCTGGGCGAGATAAAAAAGGTTGCCGCACGGGGCGAAAGGATCCTCGTGACGACGCTTACTAAGCGCATGGCGGAAGATTTGACGGATTACCTGAAACAGGCGGGCGTAAGGGTGCGCTACCTGCATTCTGACATTGCGACCATAGAGCGGGCGCAGATCATAGATGCCTTAAGGGGAGGGGAATTTGACGTGCTTGTCGGCATAAACCTCCTCAGGGAAGGGCTGGATCTTCCGGAAGTTTCCCTTATAGCCATCCTTGACGCGGATAAGGAAGGCTTCCTTCGCAGCGACACGTCGCTCATCCAGACCATAGGCAGGGCCGCGAGGAACGCCAACGGGCGCATCATCATGTATGCGGATAAGGTGACGGATTCCATGCGGCGGGCCATTGATGAAACTGAAAGGCGCCGCAAAAAGCAGGATGCCTTCAATAAGGAGCACGGCATCACGCCGAAGACAGTCTATAAGGAGCAGCGGCAGCTTATTAAGCTTACGAAACTGGCCGAGAAAACGGAAGAAAAAGTACTGAAGAAGAGATCCGTAAAAGAACTCATGCGCCTTGCGAAGGAACTGGAAAGTCGCATGCAGGAAGCCGCGAAGGGCTGGGATTTTGAAACGGCCGCGGAACTGCGCGACCAGCTTATAGTCGTAAAGGGCGAGCTGGGGCAGAAACTTGCTTCAGGGAAAAATGCAAAGCACGACGGCACGAAAAGTGCGGGCACTAAATAATATACAGGCAGGAGGCGATGGCAGTGGAAGATCGTAAAAAGTATGTTGACCCGAATGATCCAATGCGGAAAGAAGTGGAATACAGGTTCTGGAAGCGGAGCCCCGAAAATAAAATATGGGGCGTAAGCGAAGTGATTGACAGTGACCGCATGCCGGGGCGCATACTCATCAGTTTCGACAAGAAGAAATTTTATAACATTTATGGTGATTATCCGGCAAAGATGAGCGAAGAAGAACGGAAAATATTTGAAAAGGAATACCCTGACTGGGTTGCATGGCTGAATGGCAGGAAATAGACAGGAAAAACTGATCGTCAAGGGCGTGCGCCAGCATAATTTAAAAAATATCACGGTGGAAATACCGCGCAATAAAATGGTCGTCATAACGGGGCTTTCCGGAAGCGGCAAATCATCACTTGCCTTCGATACCATCTATGCGGAAGGCCAGAGACGTTACGTGGAGTCCCTTTCATCCTATGCCCGCCAGTTCCTCGGGCAGATGGATAAGCCGGACGTGGACTACATTGAAGGGCTGAGCCCCGCCATTTCCATAGACCAGAAGACTACGAGCAGGAACCCGAGGTCCACCGTTGGCACGGTGACGGAAGTCTATGATTACCTGAGGCTTCTTTTTGCCCGCATCGGCGAACCCCACTGCCCGAACTGCGGCAGGCTTATCGAAAGGCAGACGGTGCAGCAGATCGTGGACAGGGTCCTTGCCATGGAGGAAGGGACGAAATTCATGGTCATGGCGCCCATTATTTGCGGGCGCAAGGGCGAGCACATGAAGGTATTCGACGACATGCGTCGTGCGGGCTATGTGCGCATGTACGTTGACGGTGAGGTGCGCACCTTAGATGAGGACATAAAACTGGAAAAGAATAAGAAACACAGCCTCTCTGTCGTTATCGACCGCCTTGCCGTGAGGGAAGGGATAGAGCAGCGGCTTGCCGATTCCGTGGAGACGGCGCTGAAACTCGCTGATGGGATTATGGAAATTGCCGTCTTAAATGGGAATAAGACGGAGGTTCAGCTTTTCAGCGAGCATTTTGCCTGCAATGAATGCGGCATCAGCCTGCCGGTCATCGAGCCACGGCTCTTTTCCTTCAACAACCCTTACGGGGCATGCTCCGAATGCACGGGACTTGGCGTGAACAGCGAGTTTGACCTTGAGCTTATCATCCCTGACGGCTGTAGGAGTTTTGCGGATGGCGTAATAACCTCCTTCGGCAATAACCCTTCATTCTGGCGCATGAGGCAGCTGGCGGCAGTACTTGAAAGCTACGGCTACAGCCTTGATAGCACATGGGATGAACTGCCGGCAAAAATGAAGAAAATACTCTGGGAAGGTGCGGGCGATAAGAAATTCAAATTCTGGTACGAAAACCTCCAGGGGGAAACGAAACTACACGAAACCACTTTCGACGGCATCCTTGAAATAATGAAGAAACGCTACCGTGAGGCATTTTCCGATGCCCAGCGACAGGACATGGAAGAGTACATGACAAGCACCCCCTGCCCCGTATGCGGCGGCGCGCGCTTAAAGAAGGAAGTGCTTTCCATTTTCGTCGGCGGGAAGAATATCTGCGAAGTGACGGAGCTTACCGTGTGTGACTGCATGGATTTTTTCCGGAAGCTTACGCTCACGGAAAGGCAGCAGATAATCGCCAGGCAGGTCTTAAAGGAGATTATTGCCAGGCTGGAATTCTTAAATAACGTGGGGCTTGATTACCTTACCCTCGACAGGAGTGCGGGAAGCCTTTCAGGCGGCGAGGCGCAGAGGATAAGGCTTGCCACCCAGATCGGCAGCGGGCTTACGGGAGTGCTCTATATCCTTGATGAACCGAGCATCGGGCTCCATCAGCGGGATAACGGCATGCTGCTCGCAACCCTCCATAACCTAAGGGATCTCGGCAATACCCTTATTGTTGTTGAACACGATGAGGAGACCATGTATGCGGCGGATGAGATAATTGACATGGGACCGGGCGCCGGAAAGTATGGCGGGGAAATAGTGGTCCAGGGCACGGTTGGGGAAATTAAAAAATGCAGGGAGTCCGTCACGGGGGATTACCTTTCGGGACGCAAGAAGGTTCCGGTACCCAAAAAGCGCCGCAAATGCACGGCCGGATACCTTACCATAAGGGGCGCCCGGGCCAATAACCTGAAAAATATTGACGTTAAAATACCAATCGGTGTATTCACAGTGGTGACCGGCGTTTCCGGTAGCGGCAAATCCACTCTTATTAACGATATTCTTTATAATGCCCTCGCGGCGAAACTGAACAGGGCAAAAACCCGTCCCGCGGAGCATGATTTTATAGAAGGCGTCGAAAATGTCGATAAGGTAATTAACATCGACCAGTCGCCAATCGGCCGCACGCCGAGATCAAATCCCGCGACCTATACCGGGGTTTTCGATTTCATCCGCAATCTTTTTAGCAGGACCAATGAGGCGAAACTGCGCGGCTATAAGCCGGGGCGCTTCAGCTTCAACGTGAAGGGCGGGCGCTGTGAGGCCTGCCGGGGCGACGGCGTGAATAAAATAGAAATGAATTTTCTCCCTGATGTCTATGTCCCCTGCGAAGTATGCCACGGCGCACGCTATAACAGAGATACCCTCGAAGTGCACTATAAGGGGAAATCCATCGCCGATGTGCTTGAAATGACGGTGGCGGAGGCCTGCGAGTTCTTTAAGAACATTCCCCGCATTGCGGGAAAACTGAATGTCCTTGCGGACGTTGGGCTCGGGTATATCCATCTCGGACAGGCCGCAACGACGCTTTCGGGCGGCGAGGCCCAGCGGGTGAAACTTGCAGCGGAGCTTTCGCGGAGGAGCACGGGACGCACCGTTTATCTCCTTGACGAACCGACGACGGGACTCCACACGGCTGATGTCCATAAGCTCCTTGAAGTATTGCAGCGGCTGGTTGACGCAGGGGATACGGTCATTGTAATTGAACATAATCTTGATGTCATAAAAACAGCTGATCATATCATCGACCTCGGACCCGAAGGCGGGGACCGGGGCGGCATGGTCATTGCCTCCGGTACGCCTGAGCAAGTTGCGAAAAACAGGAAATCCTATACCGGGCAGTATATCAGGAAGGTACTGGGAAAGAAGTGATTGACATGGACGGCTTCAGCGAAAATATCCGCCAGGTCCTTGCCGTGCTGCCGGACAAGCCCGGCGTCTATCTCATGCGGGATGCGGCTGGAAAGGTAATCTACGTTGGCAAGGCCGTGGTGCTTAAAAACCGCGTACGCAGCTATTTTAGGAAGCTCTCTTCACATTCACCGAAGGTTGCGGCCATGACGGCCAAGGTTGCGGATATAGAAACCATAGTTACCACTAACGAAGTGGAAGCATTAATTTTGGAGTGCAATCTCATAAAAAAATACCGTCCCCGCTACAACATCAGTCTGAAGGATGATAAGACCTATCCCCTTTTAAAGGTAACGGTGATGGAAGAGTTCCCGCGCGTCTTTGCCACGAGGAGGCATCTCCGTGACGGGGCGAAATACTATGGCCCATATGCGGATGCGGGGGCAATGCATGCGGCTCTTTCTTTCCTCAGGGGCATGTTCCCCTTAAGGACCTGCCGCAAAATGAACGCCAGGCCCTGCCTCAATTACCACATAAAAAAATGCCTGGCGCCCTGCGCCGGGCTTGTCAGCCGCAAGGAATACGGCAATATGATAAAATCCGTCTGTATGGTGCTTGATGGAAGGACGAGGGATCTTGAGCGGGATCTGAAAAAAAGTATGAAAGAGGCATCGGAAAGCTATGCCTTTGAAGAGGCCGCGCGGCTCCGCGACCAGCTTAAGGCCATTACGAAACTTAACGAGGAACAGAAAGCTGTGACTGACGGCGGCGACATGGATGTCATAGGCTTCGCAAGGGCTGCGTCGGGAATCTGCCTTGAGCTTTTCTTCGTGAGGAAGGGCAAACTCATAGACAGGGACAAGTTCTTTTTTGCGGACGGCGGCGAAACGGAAGAAGAAATAGTAACGGCCTTCGTGAAACAGTATTACGGCGATGCGGCTTTCATTGCAAGGGAAATAGCGGTTCACGCCCTGCCGCAGGAGGAAGAGCTCCCCGCAATAAAAAACTGGCTTTCGGAACGGGCAGGACGAAAGGTTGACATAATAAGCCCCAGCCGCGGCGTGAAAAAAGATCTTATCAAAATGGCAAATGATAACGCAGCAAAACTGCTTGAGGAAAGGTTCCGCAAAGGGCAGCTGGATATAAAAAATAATCTTGATGCGGCAGAAGAGCTGCAGAAGGCCTTAGGGTTTGGAGAACCCCTTTCCCGAATGGACTGTTTTGACATTTCCCATACCCAGGGCGCTGAAACCGTCGCCTCCATGGTCGTTTTCAGGGACGGATCCATGAGCAAGAAGGATTACAGGCGCTATAAGATCATTTCCGCTGAAGGGAAACCTGACGATTTCAAATCCATGCAGGAAGTGGTTTACCGGCGCTACAGGAAATACGAGGATCTCCCAAGCCTCATCGTCATCGACGGGGGCAAGGGGCAGCTGAGTTCCGCCCTTGAAGTAATAAGGGGGCTTGGGATTGATGTTCCCGTCATTGGCCTTGCCAAGAGAGAAGAGGAAATCTTTAAGGAAGGGCAGAAAAAAAGCATCCTCCTTGACAGGGACAGCGCGGCACTGCACCTTATCCAGAGGATCCGCGATGAGGCCCACCGCTTTGCTATAACCTATCACAGGAAGCTGCGGGGGAAACGCAATCTCGTTTCTGTCCTCGACCATGTGGAAGGCATAGGGCCGAAGCGGTGCGAGGCGCTCCGTAAGGTATATAAGACCCTTGATGAAATGAAGGCGGCAACGGCGGAGGAGCTTGCGGCGGTTGAAGGAATGAACAGTGGCGCCGCGGAAAAACTCTATAATTTCTTCCGCCTAGACCTGCCGGAAAAGAAGGAAATGGTTAAATAAAATAATTCATATTTAATTTTAAAATCCGTAACAATTATTCTGCTATAATAAAGGCAATATGAAAATGCAATGGAGTGAAAAGAATGAAGAATTGGGTTTGCCCCGTGTGCGGCTACATTTACGAGCGTGCCGAGGGCGAT
>JAJQDY010000063.1 GCA_021201965.1 Phascolarctobacterium sp. | reverse complement strand
GTAGTCCATAGTGATTGTCCTCCTCTATAGGGTTTTGTGTGTGAACTCTATTCTATCACGGATTCAATCGCTATGGATTTTTTAACTGTTCAACTTCATTTTACAATCGGCCAATAGTTTTCAAATATTCCAAACGTTCTTTAACAGCGGCCTTTTTTGCGTTCAATTCAACTGCTTTTTCCTTTTCTTTTTCAACAATATCAGCTGGAGCCTTTGCAAGGAAATTGGTATTGACAAGCTTAGCTTCAACACGGTCTAGTTCTTTTTCAATTGCAGTCAGCTCTTTTTGGAGACGCTGATTTTCCTTTCCTACATCAATAAGCCCGGACAAAGGCAGATAGACTTCTATACCGGTACCTACAGCAGCCATAGCATTTTCAGGCTTCAAAGCAGTAGCATCCAAAACTTTCAGTTCACTAACTCCGCCAAGCAAATGAATATATCCTTTGTTATCCATTATGCCTTTTTTAAGTTCGGTCGCAGCTAATATTATTGCAGAAACCTTTTTTGCAGGTGGAACTTCTACTTCAGTGCGCATGTTACGAATAGCTTTAATACTATCCATTATAGCGCACATAAGCTGCTCTGTTTTTTTGTCTATAAAGGTTGCTTCAACTTCAGGCCATTTGGAAATCATAATGCTTTCTGTCTCATGGGGCAGGCATTGATAGATTTCTTCTGTTATAAATGGCATATATGGATGCAACAGTTGCATAGCAGAAGTTAGAACATGTGCCAGCACATGCTGAGCAGTAGCTCTCTCTGTAACATTTTTCTTATTATAGAGACGCAGCTTAGCAAGCTCAATGTACCAGTCACAGATCTCGCCCCAAATGAAATCATAAATAATACGACCGGCTTCTCCTAATTCAAATTTGCTCATAAGACCGGTAACATCTTTGATTGTATACTGCAGACGCGATAATATCCATTTGTCCGCTAAAGTATATGGAGCCAATACCGCATTTTTATCATAGCCTTCCATATTCATTAACGCAAAACGTGATGCATTCCATATTTTATTAGCAAAATTGCGTGCAGCTTCCACACGCTCAAAATAAAATCTCATGTCATTACCTGGTGTATTGCCGGTAATTAACATAAACCGCAAAGTATCTGCGCCATATTTTTCTATTATTTCCAAAGGATCAATCCCATTACAAAGGGATTTTGACATTTTACGCCCCTTGCTGTCACGTACCAGACCATGTATAAATACTTTTTCAAAGGGAGCATCCTTAATGAATTCCATGCCCATGATCAGCATTCTGGCAACCCAGAAAAAAATGATATCATACCCAGTTACAAGTACACTAGTGGGGTAAAATTGTTGCAAAAGAGGTGTTTTTTTCGGCCATCCCATGGTCGAAAATGGCCATAATGCACTGCTGAACCAAGTATCCAATGCATCTTCATCCTGGTGGATTTCTCTACTGCCGCATTTCGGACATACGGTAAGATCCGTACGAGATGCTACCATTTCTTCACAGCTATCACAATACCATACAGGAATCCTGTGTCCCCACCAAATCTGGCGAGAAATACACCAATCGCGTACATTCTTCATCCATCCAGTATAAACTTTCTTGAAACGCTCTGGTACGAATTTAGTATGCCCATCTTCCACACAATTTACAGCAGCATCAACCAGTGGAGCCATTTTTACGAACCACTGAGTTGATACTAATGGCTCTATTACACTGTTACAACGCTGACAATGCCCTACCGCATGGACATGTTCTTCAATTTTAACCAGATATCCATGCTCCTCCAAATCATGTATGACATTTTTGCGGCATTCATAACGGTCTTGACCTGCATAAACTCCGGCATCTTCCGTCATCATACCGTTCATACCAATAGCGACGACATTCGGTAGTTGATGACGTATCCCCATTTCGTAGTCATTAGGATCATGCGCTGGTGTGATTTTTACGGCACCAGTACCAAATTCAAGATCAACATAACTGTCAACTATAATTGGTATAATACGATCAGTTAGCGGTAAGTGCAATTCCTTTCCTACCAAATGACTATACCGAGGGTCCTGCGGATTTACAGCTACTGCTGTATCTCCAAGCATGGTCTCAGGTCTAGTAGTGGCAATTGTAAGATATTTATCTTCTTCTCCTGCCAATGGATAACGTACATACCATAAAGAACCAGAATCCTCTTTATGCTCTACCTCAATATCACTTAATGCAGTATTACAGTTTACACACCAGTTAGTGATACGTGTCCCTTTATAAATCAGCCCCTGTTCATATAATGAACAAAAAACTTCACGCACTGCCTGGGAACATCCTTCATCCATAGTGAAGCGTTTCCTTTCCCAGTCGCATGAAACTCCCAAACATTTAAGCTGATTTATGATCCTGTCACCATATTGATCTTTCCATGCCCAGATGCGCTTTAAAAACTCTTCACGCCCTAGATCATAGCGGCTTTTTCCCTCTTCTTTTTTTATTACTTCTTCAACTTTAATCTGAGTAGCAAGCCCAGCATGATCATAGCCCGGCATCCACAGAGTATTATCACCCATCATACGGTGCCAACGTATTAAAATATCCTGCAAGGTATTATCCAAGGCATGCCCCATATGAAGCTGCCCAGTAATATTTGGGGGCGGTATAGCAATGCTGAAAGATTTTTCACCTTTCTTAGGCTCTGCATGGAAATAACGATGTTCCTCCCAAAATTTATACCACTTTTTCTCCACTGATGCAGGATCATAAACCTTAGGAATGTTATGCTCTTCGCACACAGCTTTTTCCTCCTTATCCTCAAAAGAAAACAAATAAAAAGTCCTGTTCAAAAAGAACAGGACGAATAATCGCGGTACCACCTATTTTCCCTACTCATAATTATGCAGGACCCTCAAATGCATAACGTGCATATTTACGTCAAAGCTTACTGCTATTTCAGCCTAGCGGCTCATGAGCTACTTCCAAACCGTTTGCCCAGATATGTTACAGCCAATCATATCCTCTCTGAAGAACGCGTATTCTTACTACTCTCAGTCATTGCCTTTGCGATATTTTACTATACATAACATCTTAGCAAGAGCATTGCTGGCTGTCAAGACTTTCCAAAGTCTTATATTTCAAAATAAACGCAAATATGAGGCTAACAACAAAGCACCCAGAGAAAAAATATAGTGTAAATGCATAGCTATTTGTAGTTTCACGAATAAAGGAAAGCAGCAGGGGTCCAGTGATTCCTGCAAGTCACCAAGCTGTTAAAATACTCCCGTGGATGGCAGATAATTGTTTTGTGCCGAAAATATCGCTCAAATAATCCGGAATGCAAGAAAATCCTCCGCCATAGCATGTAATGATAATAAAAATTAGTAATTTAAAAATCAAGCTGTTAATAACATCTGCAAGCATTGCAAATGCAATAATTTCTATAGCAAAAAAGAGAACATATGTGTTAGGCCTGCCAATTTTATCGGAAATTACGGACCAGACAATACGTCCGAGACCATTTAGAAGGCTAATGACTCCCATGGATGCCGCTTCCATGGGAGTCATTTTAATTATTTCCTGTGCCATGGGTGACGCCACTGCAAGAAGCCCTACTCCACAGGTAATGTTGATAAAAAATACTGCCATGTTTTTACAGCTTCTTTTACGGTATATTGCGGACCAGCAGCAACTTGTACTACTTTTGCCCCCCACATATTGTTTGGGCGGCTCAAGATATAGCGCTGATGCTGTCATCACAACAGCATATATGCAGCCAATAATGATAAAATTATTAGCTAAGCCATACTTTGCCATAAGAATCTGCATAACTGGTCCCGCAGAAAGACTTGCAAAGACAAAACCCATAATTGCCAGGACAGTAGCCAAGCCCTTGTTGTCAGAAAACCATTTAACAAGTGTGGAAACTGGCGTTATATACGAAAATTGCAAGTGCAAGTTGAACACATCCGTGTAAAAGTTTAATAGAGTC
>JAJQDY010000061.1 GCA_021201965.1 Phascolarctobacterium sp. | reverse complement strand
AGCTGGACTCTATTAAACTTTTACACGGATGTGTTCAACTTGCACTTGCAATTTTAGTTATGATATTCTGTGGTAAATAGTATTATTAAAAATATTACAGTTCTGTGATAGAAATGAAAAATTTATGCAAAGAATGCAATGAAGAGCAGGGAATTTCTTGCTAAGCCCAAAAATTATAAGTGCAGAGGGAACTCTGGGACTTTGACTGCATCGGGAGGAATGATTTATGAGCGTTAATGTAAAAGGAAGAAACATTGATATTACGCCGGCCCTTAAAGATTATGTCGAAAAAAAAGTTGTAAGAATTACCAAACAATTTAAAACGGTTGGAGATATCATTGCAGTTCTGAAAGTAGAGAAGGAGAACCATATTGTTGAAATAACGGTGGCTGCCAGTGGCATTTTGCTGCGCGCGCAGGAGTCGACGAAAGACATGTATTCTTCCATTGATTTGGCAGTGGAAAAGATTGAGCGGCAAATCCGTAAGCATAAGACTCGCCTTATGAAGAGAAAATATAATAATTTTACTGATGCAGGAACAGTTGTGCCAGATGAAGTAAACGGTGAAGAAGAAAATGGAGAATTTGAAATTGTTAAGAATAAAAGGTTTGTGCTTCACCCTATGACAGTTGAAGAAGCTATCTTGCAGATGAACCTTTTAAATCATGACTTTTTTGTCTTCTATGATCCAGATATTGGAGATACTAATGTAGTATATCGCCGTAAGGACGGTAAGTATGGACTATTGTCGCCAGAATTCAAATGAAATACAACTTCAGTAAATAATATATTAGCGTAGGATTTTAAACCTGCGCCTCTTACTTTTAGGAACAGAAAAATTTACTGGGTGCAATTGTATTACAACATTTATTACTTATTAAAATATAATATCAAAGTTTGCTGAAAAGTACCTGAAACCTTGTATTTATCAAACGCTTTTGATATAATTAATTATTAAGTCGAGTGTTTTTTCGCTATTTTTTAAGGAGTGATTGTTTTGCTGGAAAGCATTTTGAAAAAGATTTTTGGCGATCCTAATGAAAAAGAATTAAAAAATATTAGCGTTATTGTTGATAAAATAAATAGTCTTGAAAAGGAAACAGAAAGCTTGAGTTCGGCAAAACTCGCAGCTAAGACAACGGAGTTTAAGCTGCGACTGCAGAAGGGAGAAACCTTGGATGATATTCTCCCCGAAGCTTTTGCTGTTGTACGTGAGGTTTCACGCCGCGTGACGGGCCTGCGCCATTTTGATGTACAGTTGGTTGGCGGCGTAGTGCTGCACCGTGCGAAAATTGCTGAAATGCGCACGGGCGAAGGTAAAACCCTTGTAGCAACCCTGCCGGCTTATTTGAATGCGTTAACGGGTGAAGGCGTGCATATTGTGACGGTAAACGATTATCTGGCCAAGCGTGACAGCATTGATATGGGCAGAATTTATAATTTTTTGGGATTTTCTGTAGGTCTAATCATTCATGATATGGATTTTCCAGAACGGAAAGCGGCTTATGCTGCAGATATTACGTATGGAACGAATAATGAATTCGGCTTTGATTATCTGCGCGATAATATGGTTGTCAGTGAGGATCAGATGGTACAGCGTGGATTGAATTATTGCATAGTTGATGAGGTGGACAGCATTCTTATTGATGAAGCCCGTACGCCGCTCATTATTTCAGGTCCTGGCGAAAAATCTACGGATTTGTATCGGGTTTTGGCCCACGTTGTAAGCAATATGGAGGAAGGCGGAGACTATACCGTCGATGAAAAGCAGAGGCAGGTTGCACCTACGGAGGTTGGTATTGCCAAAGCAGAAAAAATGCTGGGTATAAAGAATATGTATGATAGTGAACACGGCGTGGATTTTTCCCATCAGCTTATGGCCGCTTTGAAGGCCAAATCCTTGATGCACCGTGATCGTGATTATGTGGTAAAAGACGGCGAAGTTATCATTGTTGACGAATTTACTGGACGATTGATGTTCGGACGTCGTTTTTCAGGGGGCATGCACCAGGCAATAGAAGCTAAGGAAGGAGTCAAGGTTGAGCGTGAAAGCCAGACATTGGCAACCATTACTTTCCAGAATTATTTTCGTATGTATAAAAAACTCTCTGGCATGACCGGTACGGCTAAAACAGAGGAACAGGAATTCCAAAAGATATATAATCTGAGCGTTGTGGTAATTCCAACTAATAAGCCAATGATTCGTACGGATTCGCCGGATGTTATTTACAAAACGAAACTTGCAAAATATAAAGCTGCGGTAAATGAAATTACGGCCTGCCATGAGTCGGGTCGACCAGTTCTTGTGGGAACTACTTCCATTGCGCAGTCGGAAGAGCTTTCAGCAATGCTCAAACGCCGTGGTATTTCCCATAATGTTTTGAATGCTAAGTATCATGAAAAAGAAGCAGAAATTATTTCTGGTGCTGGACAGTACGGGGCTGTTACAATTGCTACCAATATGGCTGGACGCGGTACTGATATTGTATTAGGAGAGGGTGTTCCTGAACTGGGCGGGTTGCATATTATAGGCACTGAGCGTCATGAAAGTAGACGTATTGATAACCAGTTGCGCGGACGTTGCGCCCGTCAGGGCGATCCCGGTTCTTCCAAATTTTTTCTTTCCCTTGAAGATGATCTGATGCGACTTTTCGGTAGTGATAACATTGCAGGAATCATGGATAAATTGGGCATGGATGATGATGAGCCGATTGAACATTCACTGGTGACAAAATCCATTGAGAATGCCCAAAAAAAGGTAGAAGCGCATAATTTCAGTATCCGTAAGCACGTTTTGGAATATGACGATGTAATGAACCAGCAGCGCGAGGTTATTTACAGCCAACGTAAAAAAATCCTTCAGCAGGCTGATTTGCGCGAGAACATAATGGAAATGGCTAGTAAAGTTGCTGACAGGACTATGGCTATGTATGCGCCACCAGAAGTTTATTCTGAAGATTGGGATTTAAAAGCTCTCATTAACTATGCAGAAGAATTTTATGCTCCAAAAGGTATGCTAACCATTGAATATTTGCAGAACCTCAGCCGTGAAGAGTTGGATGAATTCCTACACAATTTAGCTGTTGAACATTATGAGAAACGCAAAGAAGCGATTGGCAGCGACATTATGCGCGAACTGGAAAATCTTGTTATGTTAAAAGTTGTTGATAACCACTGGATGGAGCATTTGGATTCCATGGATATGCTTAGAGAAGGCGTTGGTCTCAGGGCTTATGGCCAGAAAGATCCTTTGGTGGAATATAAATTTGAAGCTTATGATATGTTCGAAGCTATGATTGATGCAATACAGGATGATGTGGTGCGGTACATCTATAGGGTAAATGTGGTTACTCAACCTACAGTGGAGGACCATTTGGAAAATGCTTCCACAAATAACCCTGCAGGTGATGATGGCGTGAATCGGCCGTTTGTTAAGAAGGATGATGTAGGGCGTAATGATCCATGTCCCTGCGGCAGCGGAAAGAAATATAAAAACTGTTGCGGTAAGAAGAAATAAAAGGTTTGCATGTATAAGAGGAGAAAGGTTGTGAGGGAATGCTACTGGATGAATATAGGCCTGAAATAGCTAGATTAAAGGCAAAACTGGAAGAAATGAGGGGATCTCTTTGACATTGCTGCTAAAGAGGACAGAATTTCAGAATTAGAACATAGAATGGGGGATCCCTCTTTTTGGGATGATCCTGAAAAAGCCCAGAAAACATCTCAGGATGTTAATGGACTTAAAAACGAAGTAGACGGCTTCCACAAACTTTCCAATGAACTTGATGATTTAGATGTTTTATGGGAAATGGCAACCGAGGAGAATGATGACAGCCTGGTTGCTGAAATGGATAGCCTGTTGCAGAGAGCTCAGGCAGATGCTGAGCATTTAGAGCTCGGTATGTCGCTAAGTGGTGAATATGATGCAAATAATGCAATCCTAACTCTGCACTCTGGTGCAGGAGGTACTGAAGCTCAGGATTGGACATCCATGCTATTGCGCATGTTTACGCGTTTTGCGGAGCAGAATGGTTTTACTATTGAACTTTTGGATTTACAGCCTGGTGATGAGGCCGGCATAAAGAGTGCAACATTCCAGATTAACGGCCGGAATGCTTATGGCTTTTTGAAGTCGGAAAAAGGCGTGCACCGTCTGGTGAGAATTTCTCCATTTGACGCTAATGCTAGGCGTCATACTTCTTTTGCCGCTCTTGATGTGATGCCGGAAATTGATGATACCGTAGTTGTAAACATTAATATGGATGATGTGCGCATTGACACATATCGTTCAAGTGGTGCGGGTGGACAGCATGTAAATAAGACATCATCTGCAGTGCGCATGACACATATGCCCACAGGCATTGTGGTTCAGTGTCAAAATGAGCGTTCCCAGATACAAAACCGTGAACGCTGCCTACAGCTTCTGCGTGCCAAATTGTACGAATATGAAAAACGGAAGCAGGATGCTTTAATTGACGATATTGCAGGAGAATATCACGCCATTGAATGGGGCAGTCAGATAAGATCATATGTTTTTCAGCCGTATACGATGGTGAAAGATCACCGTACAGGTGAGGAGACAGGTAATATTCAGGATGTCATGGATGGAAATCTCATGAGGTTTGTGGAAAGCTATCTTCGCAGTCTGCAAAAGAAGGGTTAAGAAACCTGATGGAAAAGGTGTAGCTTATGAAAAGCCGCTATAATCCAGTGCTTGTAGCAGTTATATTGCTCGGGCTTTGTTGCGCCTTGTGGCTGAATTGGATACGTTATGAAATTGAAAATAAGAACGATACCGTAGAAATGGCCATGGAATATGAAAATCTGCGTAAGCTAGCCGCATTGGAAGGGCTTGCGGAAGATGATGTCATGGCTTCTTTTAGGGATGCCGGTATTACTACTCTGATGGTTTTTGACAGTACTCTGGATAGAATGTCGAAGAACGGTGTGCTTTTTGCTGCTGAAGGTAGTAAATTGCGCGAGGCAGCGCTTTTGGGTAGTAGTGGCGGTATTTTTGCGTCGATAATGAGCGATGAAAAACTGGATAAAAACTCTGTTTATGTGGCTGAAGGAAACGATAAAAAGTCCTTTGATGAGACACTGGAAGATTTGCGCCTGCGTTATGGAGAAAGCAGGGTTGAACTTATAGGGACAGAACCTAGGATAGTAAAAGTGTCTGGAAGTACGCCGCTTGTAGCGGATGATAAATTCGATGAGCCGCTGGGACTGTGGCAGGCTCCTTTAGGAATTTCTACTGCTGATATGCGCAAAGTGGCTGCAATGGGATTTAAGATAATAGTACGTCCTCACAATTACACAGTTGTTAACAAGGGACAGATTGACAGCGTTTTTAAACGTATTGAAGGTTTTAAGGATAAAATTACGGCGTATATGCCATGTGGCAATGAAGTACTGGGCTATCCTGATAATATAAGATACACAGCAGACAAGATGAATGCTTTTTCAGTTCCGAATGGATTGAAACTGGTATTGCTTGAGCATTATACACAGTTGCAGTTTGCCCGTATAGAAGGACTCATTCCTCTTGCAGAAGCGGTTTACTGTAACGCCATCCGTTCATATGTTATTGATCCTTTGGAGCAGAAAAGGATTCCTGTGGCGGAAGCTTTGAGGCGCTGGGCGCTTACTGATGAGGAACGTAATATACGCATCAACTATATCAGGCCATTTTTTATAGCTAAAGGAGATAAGAGCCTGATGGACATGAATTTGGAATATGTGAAAAATATTGCGCAGAATGTCAAAGACAGAGGATACAAAATAGGTGAGGTCAGTGTCTTTGTTAATCCTGAAGTGAATGGAACGGTTTATTTCCCCAATAAGATTGTACTTATTCCTATAATTGCCGCAGCTTTCGCCGGAGCTGCTTTATATTTATCCATGCTTTGGAGTATGAAAACTCGGACCCAGATTATCCTATGGGCGGTAGCGGTGTGCGCTGCAGTCAGCTTGCTGTTGTTTTGGCGAGGGCTTATGCTACGACAACTGACAGCTTTAATGACGGCCGTTATTTTTCCGGTTCTTTCCATGAGTGTGATTTTGGATATTTGGGATAAATATGAAGGCGGTAAGGAAAGTCTGTGTGTGATTCTGTTTCGTAGTATATGGCAATTGGGGCTTGCAGTGCTTCTTTCTTTGATAGGGGCGGCTTTTTTGTCTGCCATTCTTACTGATAGCCGCTTTTTACTTGAGATTGATATTTACCGGGGCGTGAAACTTACTTTCATATTGCCCGTGATATTATTTGCACTGCTCTATATCAAGAGATATGATCTTTTAGGTGTCGCTGGAAAAGACGGAGCGTTGCTAGCGGACAGGATTGACGAACTTTTAAGGACGGCAGTAAGCTTTAAGCAGCTTATTTTCTTTGGAGTGTTGATTTTCATGGCTTACTACTTCGTCGGACGCAGTGGGCACACAGGAGGGGTTCCCGTACCTGCGATTGAAATAAAAATACGCTTGTTGTTAGAACAAATAATATATGCTCGTCCACGGGAAAAGGAATTTATGATCGGGCATCCGGCTTTCTTTATGGCAGCATTTGCCGCATATAGGGGAGCGCCAAGACTCTGGCAGTTTATATTATCCTGTGGTGCAATTATAGGGCAGGGTGCATTGGTTGAAACTTTTTGCCATATGCGTACACCAGTTATAATGAGTCTTATACGTGCCTTGGATGGGTATGTTGGCGGTGTAATTTTAGGGATAATTGCAGTTATTATATTTGCATCTGCTGTAAACTTGGCACTTGATTATAAAAGGAGATACCGTGGCAATGACTAGGATTGTAATTTCCGGATACTATGGTTTTGCTAATGCCGGAGATGAAGCAATGCTGGCGGCAATTATCAATACTTTGCGAAGTGCGGAAAAATATGTGGAATTAACTGTCATTTCGGGAGACCCTGAAATGACAGCTGCAAGGTATGGAGTAGTTTCTATTCATCGTTTTAACTTTTTAAAGATTATAAAGGCTCTTTCGGGTTCGGATTTGCTGCTTTCTGGTGGGGGAAGCCTGTTGCAGGATGTTAGTAGCAAGAAAAGTCTTTTGTATTACCTTACGATTCTTGCCTTAGGCAGAGTATTCAGCAGAAAAGTCATGCTCTTTGCCCAAGGCATTGGACCGATAAAATCCGGCATCCTGAAAAAGCTTGCGGGAATCATCTGTAATACGGCTGATTTGATCACTGTGCGCGATGCAGATTCTGTGAAAGAGCTGGAGCAGATGGGAGTTTCTAGAGACTGCGTGCGTTTAACCGCAGATGCTGTTTTGACATTAAGGCCTGGTGACAGGGAACTGGGAGAGCAGTTATTACAGCAATTTGGAGTTGCAAAAGATAAACCTTTAGTTGCTGTTTCCGTGCGTAAATGGCAGGCGGATGATAATTATTTGAAAGAACTGTCATCTGCGGTTTCAACTATTGCTGATGATCATAATGCTTGTGTCGTGCTTCTGCCCTTGCAGTATCCGAATGACGTGGCAGCTTGCAAAAAATTGCACGATATGCTGCCAATGGAAACAGATGCCTGCGTTCTTGATGCAGAATATGATACAGAGCAATTTCTGGCTTTAGTGGCGAATTTTTCGCTTCTAATAGGCATGAGACTGCATGCTCTTATTTTTGCTGTAATTATGGCAGTTCCTTTCGTGGCCATATCATGTGATCCCAAGATTGACGGTTTTGTAAAGGAAATCGGTGGAATAACTGCAGGAAATATAGATGATTTAAATGCAGAAGATATAAAGTCTGCAGCAGATAATGCATTAGCCGGTACGGCAGTTTTCAGCGAACGTTTGTCTAAGATGTGCCGAAATGCACAACTTAATTTTGATATGACCTTTACCTTGTTGAAGGACTGGAACGTCGAACGAAAACAGGAAGGGGATGGTGGCAGTGCTATTAATGACTGATGTCAGCAAATCTTATGGCAGTGGCGTATTTGCGCTGCAAGGGGTAAATATTCACATTACGCCTGGAGAATTCGTTTTTATTGTAGGTCCGAGCGGTGCCGGTAAGTCTACATTTATAAAAATGCTATTTCGCGAAGAGGTTCCGAGTACAGGCAGTATTTTCGTGAATGGAGTGGATATTTTGAAGCTGGAAGAGAAAGAGATTCCATATATGCGTAGGCAGCTGGGAATTATTTTCCAAGACTACAGGCTGCTTCCTGACAGGACCGTTTATGATAACGTTGCTTTTGCCATGCAGGTTATTGAAGAGCCGTACCGCAAAATAAAACGTATAGTTATGAACGTATTGGATCTGGTAGGGCTGCGTCGACGTGCTAATTCTTATCCCAATGAGCTTAGCGGGGGTGAACAGCAGCGTATAGCGATTGCAAGGGCCATTGTTAACGATCCACTCATGGTTATTGCAGACGAACCCACGGGGAATCTTGACCCTGAAACCAGCAGGGATATTATGCAAATTTTTGAAGAAATAAATATTACTGGCACGACAATTGTTATGGCGACCCATGATAAGGGAATAGTTGATTCCATGGATAAACGTGTAATTGCTATTGAAAAAGGCTGTATTGTCCGCGACGAAAATCACGGGGTATATGGTTATGAGTTTTAGCACGAAGGAATATTTTATTCGCGAAACTTACAAATCAGTGCGCCGTAATGGGTTTATGAGTTTTGCGTCCATTTCTACGGTAGCAGTTTCGTTACTTGTGCTTGGAATATTTCTGTTGATTTCTATGAATATCAATAATCTTGCCCAGTATTTGGAAAGTCAGGTGCAGGTTTCTGTATATATGATGGATGATGCCGATGAGGAAGATCTGAAAAAGGCGCAGAAAGAACTTCAGGAATTTCCTGGGGTGGAAAAGGTCACGGCCATAAGCAAAGAGCAGGCGCTGAAACGTTTTAAAGAGCGGTTGGGAAACCAGGCAAAGCTTTTAGATGCATTGGGAACAGAAAACCCTTTTCCTAATTCTTTTGATGTGCGAGTAGATAGTCCTGAGACTATCAAGAAAATAGAGGATAAGATAAACAGTATAGAGAAAGTAGAAGCGGCAAGATTCGGACAAGAAGTCGTGGAACATCTGGTTCAGCTTACTAAAATGCTGCGTATAGGAGGTGTTTTCCTGGTAATATTCCTATCCATGAGTACGCTCTTTATTATTGCAAATACCATACGTCTTACAGTATTTGCTAGGCGCAAAGAAGTTATCATTATGAAATATGTAGGGGCCACCGACTGGTTTATTCGCTGGCCGTTCCTTTTGGAAGGGATGAGTTTGGGGTTTTTGGGTGCTGTCATAGCAGTTATTTTGCTTAACAGTACTTACAGTGCTCTTTTGTCGCGTATCTATGCAACACTGGCATTCTTGCCTCTGCTGCCGGCTCAACCTTTGATGGCATATATAACGTTATTTTTGCTAGTTGCGGGAACGGGAATCGGCGCATTGGGGAGTTACATTTCCCTGCGTAAGTTCCTACGTGTTTAGTGGAGTGGCAAATGAGAAGAGGACGGCTTACAGCATGGTTGTTGGCATTTTTATTGATTCTGTTGCCCATGTTTACAGAATCAGGCTTTACTGCTGAAGTTGAAGAAAAAATGGCCGAACTCGAAGATGTGCAGCACCAGATAAAGGCAATGGATGCTAAACGTGCTGTAGCACGTGAAAAAGCACAGGCAGCCAGCACCAGTCTAAATGAAGTAGTGACCCGTCTGACTGAACTACAGAAGCAAGCTAATGCATTGCAGGATGAAAACGATAGACTTCAGGATCTAATTGATAAAAATCAGGCTGAGTTGGATAAAAAGAAAGCAGAGCACGAAGAACGCCTGCAAATCTACGGCAAGCGTTTGCGTAATGTCTACATTGACGGGCAGATTGATTATCTTGATGTTTTACTTGGTGCACGGGATTTTAGTGATTTTTCGTCAAGGATGTTTCTTCTGCAGAAGATTGTGCGCAAAGATATTGAAATGCTGAATGCCATTGTAAAATCTATTACAGCCATAAATGCATACCAGGCCGAGCTGGATAAGGAAATGGACGAAATTAAGGCTGCTCAGGCGGAATGGGCTGAAAAACATGCCCAGGCTGATGAACTGCGTAAAGAAAGGGCAAAAATCCTTTACGAGGCTGAAGAGGCCGAAGAAAAAAGCGAACAGGAATATGAAAGGCTGGTTGTCTTATCCGAAAATATTGCCGTCATGCTTAGGAATCTGCAGGTTCCAAGTGTTGGCGGAACGGGTCAGATGATGTGGCCTTGCCGTGGTGAAATTACATCTTATTACGGCTGGCGTATTCATCCAGTGTTCGGCACTACTAGATATCACAGCGGAATGGATATTGCTGTGGATTACGGCACGCCCATTATGGCTTCTGATGGCGGGACTGTCGTCTATAGCGGCTGGCTAGGTGGATACGGCAACGCAGTTATGATTGACCACGGTGGCGGGCTGGTTACAGTCTATGGCCATAACCAGTCCCTTGCGGTGCGCGAAGGGCAATACGTGAATAAAGGTCATGTAATCGCCTACGCTGGTAGCACAGGTTGGTCTACAGGGCCCCACTGCCATTTTGAAGTGCGCCTGAATGGTGATGTTACGGAACCTTTAAATTATTTGCCATAATAAACTTAGACAGGAGGCAGCAGAGAAGTGTTTGTAAAGAAAAAAATACAGATTATATTTTGCTGTCTTTTAACGATGGCGGCAACTTTAGGATTTGTAAGTTGGAAACTGCAGGATATAACAGGTGATGCTTCGGGCGCTTTTAAATTTTTGCGCACCATGAGTGTCCTGAAAAATAATTTTAACGGGGAAATTGACAATGCCAAATTGTTTGACGGTGCCATAACTGGAATGGTTGGATCTTTAAATGATCCTTACACCGTATATTTGGATGCGGAGAGCTACAGTGCACTTACGGAAATGACGGAAGGTACTTTTGGAGGTATAGGAATTGTTTTTGGCAAGCGCGATGACAACTATGTGGTTATTTCCGCTTTGCCTGATAATCCTGGTGCCTTGGCGGGCATCAAAAGCGGCGATAAGATTGTAGCCGTTGACGGTGTGGATGCTAAAACTATGAATATGGAGGAAATGGCGAGAAAAATACGGGGAAAGCAAGGAACGGAAGTTTCTCTGAAACTCATAGGTAAAGATGGCGAAGAAAAAAATGTCCGCGTAGTGCGTGGAGAAATTAAAATTCTGTCTGTAGCGGGGGAAATGATTCCTGATACAAAGATAGGTTATATTCGTATAGCCGTGTTCAATGAAAATACTGGCACATACTTCAGAAAGAAGTACCGAGAACTGGAAAATCAGGGCATGGAAGCAGCACTTCTTGACTTGCGCGGAAATCCAGGAGGAATTCTGGAAGACTGTGTACAGGTGGCAGGGCTTCTTGTGCCTAAAGGTCCTATTGTTTCACTTGTTGATAAAAATGGCAATAAATTTACTGAAAATTCGCATCTGGAGGCCGTTAAATATCCGCTAGCGGTTCTGATAGACCATGGGAGTGCAAGTGCAGCAGAGATTGTATCAGGTGCTGTTAAGGATACTGGAGCCGGGAAGCTGTTTGGGGTCAAAACTTTCGGCAAAGGTAGCGTACAGGCCGTTTATAAACTTGGCGATAATACGGGAATCAAAGTAACAACGGCGCAATATTACACTCCTTCAGGCGTATCCATACATAATATAGGCGTTGAACCTGATGTGGTTATTGAATTGCCCGATAATGCAACAACAGATACACAGCTTGAAGCCGCAAAAAACTATTTACTGGAGGAATTGAAAGAGAAATGAAGGAAAACATATTATTTATTTGCTATACTAAATGCAGTACATGTGAAAAAGCAGAAAAGTGGCTTAAGAATCATGGCATCATTTTTACGATGCGTGACATCAAAGAAAATAAACCGATGTCAAAAGAACTCACTTCCTGGTATAAGGCAAGCGGGCTTCCGTTAAAACGATTTTTTAACACCAGCGGCAATCTTTATAAGGCACTGCACCTGAAAGAAAAGCTTCAGGATATGAGCGAGCTGGAGCAGCTTAAGCTTCTCGCATCTGACGGTATGCTGGTGAAACGCCCTATTTTGGTAACGAAAAATTTCGTGCTGGTAGGATTTAGAGAAGCTGAATGGCAGGAGAAAATATAGTAATGTACAAAACTGCGAATTATACACAAAAAAAGGATGCGTTTCAATACGCATCCTTTTTTAATGTGCAATATATTTATTTACCGGTTTTCAGCTCTGTCCAACAACGATCATACATGGTGAGAGCCTCACCAATATCGGTGAGCCATTCGCCCTTATCAATGTTTGTGTAACCTATTTTCAGCATAGGATCATTTTTGAATTCCTCGCTATGGTATTGCATTGCTTTTTCGTTAGGATCGTTGTAGCCTATGTATTCGTAGTTCTGGGCACTTATTTTAGGTTCGTAAATGAAATTGATGAATTTCTCCGCCAGTTCCTTATGCTTTGCACCTTTAGGAATAGCAAAAGTATCAGCCCAGATGACAGTGCCTTCTTTTGGAACCGTGAAACCGATATTTTTGTTATCATTGTAGGTAAAGCTGGCATCGCCACTCCACATCATACCAATCCAGGCTTCCTCAGCGATAAATTTCTGTTTTATGGTATCAGTATCAAAAGCAAGAACGTTGGGCACAAGTTTCTTTAAATCTGCAACAGCCTTGGCAACTTCCTCGGGGTTGGTACTATTGTTAGAGAAACCGTCTTTTTTTAGGGCCATGCCAATAACCTCACGGTTATCGTTTAAAAGGATAAGACGTCCTTTATATTCATCATTCCAGAGATCATTCCAACTGGTAGGTGCTTCTTTGACGAATTTTTTGTTATAAACGATACCGGTTACGCCCCAGGTATAAACGATACTGTGTTTTCCAGATGTATCGTAAACAGGAGCGTTTAAGGTGCTGACGATGTTTTTTGCATTGGGAATGTTCGCCATATTAAGTTCTTCCAGAAGGTTCAACTTAAGCATGGTGGCTACCATATAATCGGAAGGCTGAATAACGTCGTATTGAGCGCCGCCGGCCTGAATCTTAGCTAGAAGCTCTTCATTATTGCCAAATACGTCATAATTGACTTTACACTTATATTCCTGTTCAAATTTTTCAATAACTTTCGGATCAAAATTATCCGCCCAGCTAAACAGATTAAGTATCTGCGGTTCCGGAAGGGCTGTAGGCTTTTTCTCTTCCTTTTTCTCACCGCCGCAGCCGGCGATGACGAAAACTGCCAGGATTAGCAGAATGGTAAGCAGTTTCTTGCTCATGATTTCAGACCTCGCTTTCATTGTTCATTATTTTTTGATATATAATGCGGCTGTATAAGCCGTGCGATACCGACCAGCGAAATGGTAGCCAGCATTAACAGAGTGGAAAGGGCATTTATTTCAGGTGAAATACCGCGTTTTACCGTAGCGTAAATATAAAGTGGAAGTGTCGTGGAATTTGGTCCTGCCACAAAAAAACTGATAATAAAATCGTCAATGGACAGGGTAAATGCAATTAAGGCGCCGGCCACAATGCCTGGCATAGCAAGGGGCAGGGTAATATAGCGGAAAGTCTTAAAAGGCGTTGCATAAAGATCCATGGCAGCTTGTTCCAATTCCGGACGCATTCCTTCCAGTCTGGCATTAACGGTAATTACAACAAATGAAACACAGAAGGTTATATGGGAAAGTGTAAGGGTTATCTTACCAAGGGGAATTTGCAGCTGGCTGAAAAGTACCAGAAGAGAAAGTCCCATTACGATTTCTGGAATCAAAATAGGCATATATAAAAGTCCATTAATGGCAGGTTTCCACTTATACTGATATTTATTTAAGGCAATAGCCGCTGTGGTTCCAAGTACAGTAGAAGAAATGGTAGAAATGAATGCTACAAACAGGCTGTTTGTAAGAGCCTCAAGCACACGTCGGTTTTTGAAAAGGGTTGCATACCAGTCTAGGGTAAATCCGCTCCAAACGGCATTGATGCGCGATTCATTAAAAGAGTATAGCGCAAGAAATAGCAGCGGAAGATACAGAAAAGCGAGAATTGCCAGTGCATAGGCACATAGAACATGACTACGCCAAGTCTTTGACATTGCGTGCGCCTCCTTCCTGAAGGGACAGTGCCTTATAGTAGAGCATGATAAGAACTAGGGAAAGCACTGCAAGAACGATGGATAAGGCGCTGCCGAACGGCCAGTCTCTTGCTGATAAGAACTGGTTCTGGATAAGGTTGCCGATGAGGGCAGATTTGGCTCCGCCCATGACGTCAGGTACCACAAACATGCCAAGGGACGAGATAAAAACCAGGATTGTCCCAGCTGCGATACCTGGAATGGTCAACGGCAATGTTATTTTTCTGAAAGCTGTAAAAGGTGTAGCACCAAGATCTGATGCTGCTTCGATGAGACGGTGATCCAGTTGTTCAATCGAAACATAAATCGGTAGTACCATAAATGGAAGAAGAGCATAGACCATGCCTAGCATAACGGCTGTATCATTGTACAATAGCTGGAGAGGCTGTTCAATAATGCCGATTTTTAAAAGCAGGGTATTTAAAACGCCCTGACTGCGCAAAATTATGACCCAAGCATATGACCGGATTAAAAAATTAATCCAGAAGGGAATCATTGCAAGTATTAAAGCCGGCTGCTGCCATTTTTTAGGGAGCTTTGCGATATAGTAGGCCAGAGGATAGCCCATGAGAATCGTAAGCACTGTAGCAAGTATGGCAGTAAACAGTGTTCCCGCAAAAATTGAAAGATACAGCGGCTCCAAAAAGTGAATATAATTAGATATGGTAAGCTGGAAAAATATCTGCCCATAAGCCGTGCGGCTGGTAAATGATACCGCTACCACGATAAGCAGCGGAATAACGAAAAAAATGCTCAGCCAAGCGACGATGGGAATAACCAGCAGTTTCCCGTTTCTCATTTTTCTACCGCCACCCCGTCTTGCGGCTGCCACCAGATACCAATGCGTTGGTCCGGTTGCCAGCGTATAATATCATCAAAATACTGATAGGATATTACAGTCTGATTTGAATTGTCGAGACGTACGAAAACCTTATCAATAGTGCCATAGAAGACCACATCAACCACCGTACCGCAAAAATGTGGTTCCGGGTGAGAAGCATTTTCTTCATCTTCCGGACATAGATTTATTTTTTCCGGGCGCAGTACCAAGGTTTTGCCATCGGGCATATCAAAGAAATTACTTTCCCCGATAAATTTTGCCACAAATTTACTTGTAGGTTTATGATAAATAGTATCTGGAATGTCATCCTGTTCTATAAGTCCGTTATTCATTACTACGATGCGGTCGCTCATGGTAAGGGCTTCTTCTTGGTCGTGGGTGACATAAACAAAAGTTAACCCGAGTCCGCGCTGCAGATTTTTTAGTTCAAGCTGCAGGTTTTTGCGTAGCTGATAGTCAAGAGCTCCAAGAGGTTCGTCAAGGAGAAGAACTTTAGGATTATTTACCAGAGCACGGGCAATTGCCACACGCTGCTGCTGTCCTCCGCTCATCTGCTGTGGGCGGCGTTTACGCATTTCTTCAAGTTGGGTAAGATATAGAACCTGCGATACACGTTCACGTTGCTCATCCATAGGTACGTTTTTCATCTTTAAACCGAAATGGATATTTTCTTCTATAGTCATATGCGGGAAAAGAGCGTAATGCTGGAAAACCATATTTACATCACGTGCATAAGGTGGCAGAATGGTAACGTCCTCACCATCAAGAAAAACGGAACCTGACGTTGGCTGCTCCAACCCTGCTATTATACGCAGAAGGGTTGTTTTGCCGCAGCCAGATGGGCCAAGCAGTGTTAAAAATTCTCCGTCATTAATGGTAAGGTCCATGGAAGGGATAATGACATGATCACCGTATTTTTTTGTAATTTTCTGCAATCTGATCATTTCTTTCATTTTTTGAGGCTACCTTCCTGTAAGAATTCCCGTGTCACAAAAACTATTATAGCAAAAACTAAAGAGAATGTATATAAAAAATAAAAAATATAGGAAATTTACCGATTTTCTGGTAATATAAGGTTAAATACAGTTTTTTCCTTAATATTTATGGAGGTTATCTGATGAAAAAATTTTTTCTGACGTCCGTTATTTTTATGCTATACATCTTCTCAATGTCACTTTTTTTCATCCCGCATAAAGAGAATAAAGTTATACTTGGCATCGAACAGGCAGATGATTATGTGGAATTGTTGTCTGGCAAAAGGCTAGGACTTTTAACTAATCAGACGGGAGTGGACAGGAATCTTAGAAGCAGCGTTGATATTTTGAATGAAAAATATCAACTGACAGCAATATTTGTACCAGAGCATGGCTTTTACGGAGCCGTTGCTGCAGGTGAGAGGTTGGGAGATAATATATTTGAAGATAGTCCTATTTTCAGTCTTTATGGTGATATGCGAAGACCGACGTCTGAGATGCTGGACCAGATAGATGTATTATGTGTTGACCTTCAGGATATAGGTACGCGTCACTATACCTATGTATCTACTATGGCTTATGCAATGGAAGCCTGTGCTGCGGCTGGGAAACAGGTAATCATATTTGACAGACCTAATCCACTTGGCGGCAAAATGGAAGGACCGGTGTTGAAGCCAGAATTTAAAAGCTTTATAGGACTTTACGAAGTGCCGCTGCGCCATGGATTAACCATTGGGGAATACGCGAAGTTTATAAATGAGAAATATGAAATAAACAGTAATCTTTATGTCATTCCTATGAAAGGGTGGCATCGCAATATGTTCTGGCAGGATACTGGGCTGCTATGGGTTACCACATCACCCCTAATTCCGACTGCCGAAACAGCTTTTTTATATGCGGCAACAGGGGTGTGCGGTGATACAGGCCTTTCCGTGGGAGAAGCCACGTCAAAGCCTTTTTATTATGTAGGTGCTCCCTATGTTGATGAAATTTTGCTAACATCTATTTTAAACAAACTACATCTTGAAGGACTACTTTTCCGGCAGGCGGCATTTACTCCACGTTGGGGGAAATATGAAGGTGATCTTGTTAAAGGAGTGGAAATATATCTGCTGGATAAAAGGGATGTTAACCTTCCGCAACTGGGATATCTGCTTCTGAGCACAATTAAAACACTTTATCCTGAAGATTTTCTTTTAGCTTGGAGAGAATATGGCGGTGTCTATAAAGTTGGCATAGCACTTGGCGAGGACAGTTTTAGTAAAGGAGAAGAGCCTGCGGAGGTTTTTGCTCGCTGGGATAAGGAATGTGCGGATTTTGCAGAAATCGTTAAGCCATATCTGCTATATAGGTAAATAATAGCAGGGTGATATACAAATAAAGATGAAACAAGAATTTAAATTCGGGCTTCCTTAATTATATTGTTGGAATTGAACTGAACTTAAACTATTTTTTCACCGTGGTAGGATTCGCCGCCGCCGCCAGGCAGAAGCCCATAGCGTCTTGTCCAAAGGTCTTTATATTTAACAGCTTGGGCATGAATTTCATCGTGATTTGATTCATCAAGCTTTTTAATGATCTTTGCTGGAACCCCTGCTACCAGAGAGTATGGAGGTACGATGGTACCTTTTGTGACAACTGCACCTGCAGCAACGATGGAATCGGTGCCAATAACAGCACCGTCAAGGATTGTAGAATGCATGCCGATAAGTACATAATCTTCTACCGTGCAGGCATGCAGAAGGGCACAGTGCCCTACGGTTACATAATCACCTACGATGCATGCAAAATTATCGGCAACGTGCAGAACACTGTTATCTTGGATATTGCTGTAGCGGCCTATTTCTATGCGGTTAACATCACCGCGTACAGTAACATTAGGCCATACACTGCTATACTCTTTCATTTCCACCATACCTATGACAGTAGAGGAAGCAAACGCATAGGCTTTTTCGTCAATTTTAGGCATGTAACCTTCAAATTTGTACAACATAAAAAAACACCGCTTTCTGAAATTTATTTCCTATTGCTGTTAAGTAAAACAGTTATTTAAAATGAAGGTGTGAGATCCTCCAAGTCATTTTAATTATCCGATTTTAGCTGCTGAAAGTCAAGATGATTACGGGCTTTTAGGAAAAACTGGTAGCAATGGAACTGCCAGAGGATTTTTCTTTTTGTGGTATCTTATACTGGGTGTAAATATGCTCCCTTATGGATTAACGAGGTTTTTATTTTGCCTGGCTACCTGCAGGAAGCAGATCAATTTTTAGATTGGTCTTTTTGGTCGTACGAAAGTATCGAATGATATAGCGTATTTTATGTGCTGAAGTGTTTTTTTGCCGCCAGCCAGCCGTCGCAGAATGACTTGTAATCAGCAAGATTTTCATCGAGAAGCCGTGGCGTGCCAAGTCCGTAGGGACAGCGGCTTTTGCACTTGCAATTTTCGTTTGCAAAATACGGAAGAATATCTTATAATTAAAAAAGTAAGCGAAAAGGCGTCGTACTTGGTAATTTAACATAGAGGAAAAAAAATGATTATAGGTACAGGATGCGACATTATAGAAATAAAAAGAGTAGCTGAAGCACTGAAGGAAGAAGGCTTTCGGCAGCGTGTCTTTACGGATGCTGAAATTGATTACTGTATATCCCGCGGTAAACAGCAGGATGCGAGTTTTGCAGTGCGCTTTGCAGCTAAGGAGGCTGTTTTAAAAGCGTTTGGGACAGGGTTTCGAGGCGGGAAAATGAAAGAAATGGAGATACTGTCTGATTCATTAGGGAAACCTGAAGTAAAATTGAGCGGCTATTTTGCAAATCTTGCCATGGAAAAAGGTGTAAAAAAAATTGCCGTGACTTTAAGTCACAGCAGGGATAACGCCATGGCCTATATTGTTATGGAGAGTTTATAAATGAAACTTGTGACGGCACAGGAAATGAAAACTTTAGATAAAGCTGCAATGGAACAATATGCCATTCCCGGTTTACTGCTTATGGAAAATGCCGCTAAAGCGGTAGCAGATGTGGCTTTGGCTGTATTTGAGGAACTGGCGGGCGAAAGAGCGGTTGTGATTTGTGGCAAAGGCAACAACGGCGGTGACGGCTTTGGTGTTGCCCGCTGGCTTATGAGTTATGGCGTGATGGTAAAAGTATTTTTAGCAGGTGCATCTCCTGAAAAAATAGGAGGCGACGCCGCAAAAGAGATGGATATGTTCCGTAAGGCGGGTGGTAAGATATATCGTATTGAATCCGATGCTGATTTTGATTATGCAGAAGCCGCCTGTTGTAGATCGGATCTTGTTATTGATGCGCTTTTAGGTACCGGATTTCATGGGGAACTTCAGGGTACGGAATTTAGAATATGCGGTATTATTCAAAAAAGCGGGAAGGTAGTATTGTCTGTTGATGTGCCAAGCGGAGTTGACGCAACAAAGGGGATAGCGGCTGAAGGAGCAGTAAAAGCTGACGTTACCGTAATATTAGGACTTATAAAAATTGGGCTCTTGCTTTATCCTGCAAGGGATTATGTAGGACGAATCGTGCTAGCTGACATCGGCATACCAGAAAAACTTTTTTTCGAATGTGATAGCAGTAAATATTTATTAACTGCAGACATTGTGCGTGATCTTCTGCCAATACGATTGGATAACGCACATAAAGGAGATGCAGGCAGGGTAACTATTGCGGCAGGGAGCACTGGATTTACAGGTGCCGCTGCACTGTGCGCTGCAGGAGCGGTAAAGGCAGGTGCAGGTCTGGTATCCCTTTTAACGCCTGTTGCATACCGTGAGGTATTAAGTATAAAACTTACGGAAGTTATGGTACATGGGCTGCCTGAACTTATGCCTGGGGTTGTAGGGAGCAATGCTTCAGCGGAAATGCTTCGCTGGGCAGAAAAAGCAGATGTGATGGCTATAGGGCCAGGGCTTGGGGTTTCGGAAACCACAACGGATGCGGTATTGGACTTTCTGCAGAAAACAAAAACACCAGTAGTCATTGATGCTGATGCCTTAACGGCTTCAAATGGCCATTTGGATATTCTGCCTGCAATGTCGGCAGATAAGGTATTAACGCCGCACTCTGGTGAAATGGCACGGCTGCTCAAAAAAACAGTTGAGGAAATAGATGAAGATCGCTTGAACATAGTGGCTAGATATGCTGCCAAGTGGCAGGCAGTGGTTGTTTTAAAAGGGATGCCTACAGTTATAGGCTGTCCTGATGGCAATGTTTATTTAAATATTACAGGATGCAGTGCAATGGCTACAGGAGGGAGCGGTGATGTACTTACTGGCATAATTGCCGGCTTTGCCGCACAGGGTATAAGTCTGCAGGAGGCTGCATTGTGCGGTGTCTATCTGCACGGGCTAGCAGGCAAAATCGCAGCAGATGGAACTGTAGGCCTTGCAGCAGGTGAAATTGCAGCGGCTCTGCCTGCAGCAAGAAAAGCACTGGAAAGTGCGGACCATGAGGTGAAATTTATTTGCAACAGGGCGCTGGAAATGATGGAATAGACAATTGTTTAGATAATGGCTGTGCGAGGTGAAAATCTTTGCGTAAGTTTTTTGTATTGCTTGCAACGCTTATATGTATTGTTGTTAATGCAACAGCAAGTGCTGCACAGGTGACTGACGTTAAATGGGGCGTTGATAAATACAATATATTGAGGTTTGTTGTGGATATGACTGATCTTGTCGCATATAACGTAAATTTGGAAGGCAATCAGTTGACACTTACCATATCAGCTCCCTTAAAAAGCGGTGTCAATCCTGGCACTAAGATAAAAAGTTCTCTGACTACACAGATGGCTGTAACATCATCTGCAACTCAGACGACGATTAAGGTGCCGCTCAATAAGACGATAACAGCAAACGATTATAAGGCTTTCACATTAAGGAAAGATCCTCAGACCAAAAGACCAGCTCGTATCGTTTTGGATGTAACGGCGGATAAAACGGATACGCCCATAGTTCCTGCGGCAGCTGCTACTGTAGCAAAACCTGGAACGGCAGCGAAACATGCGCCGAAGCCCGCAAAAAAACCTGCAGGGGAACCTGCACTGGCATCCGGTAAAAGCACTCCTAAATACAGGACTGGCGGCGGAATAAAAGATAAGATTATAACAATTGATCCTGGGCACGGTGGCACGGATCCAGGTGCCATTGGCTCTAGCGGGACAAGGGAAAAGGATATTACACTTCAAATCAGCAAAAAGATTGAAGAGCATCTGAAAAAATGCGGTGCAAAGGTTTTTTTGACTCGTACTACTGATGTGGACGTATGCGGCCCGAGGGCAAGCGATAAAGATGAACTGCAGTCAAGAGTAAACGTGGCTGAAAAACACGGATCTGATGTTTTTATAAGCGTGCATATAAATGCAGCGGTCAACAGGAAACTCGGTGGGATTACAAGCTACTATTTCCCGAAAAGTGCTAATGATCAACGGCTGTCTAAAGCCCTTCAGAAGAAACTGGCTTCTAATTTCGGCGTGGATAATCTTGGCGTACGCGAAGCTAATTTTTATGTCGTAAAACGTTGTAGCATGCCTGCTACGCTTTTAGAGCTATGTTTTATCAGTAATCCTAAGGAAGAGAAACTTATAAAAGGTGCTTGGTTCCAGAATAAAGCAGCTCAGCTTATTGCCGATGCAATTGAAGAATATTTTAAATAGATCTACGGGGGTTGTAAAGTGAAAAAGATACTGTTAATTATGTTAATGGCCATGATCCTTGTAGGCGGTTGTTCAGGAGATAATGCAAAACCTAATACAACTGATGCAGAACAAGAGGAACCGAAACAGATTAGTTATACTGTTTATAGGCCTGCCGCAGATGGAAGCCAGAAACTTTTGCCAGAAAAAATAACTATGGCAGACAACGGGAAATCACTTCCGGAAAACGCACTGCTTACTCTTATTACCCAAAAACCTTCAAGCGATAAAATAGAAAGTCTGGTGCCTGAAGGGACCAAAGTTTTGGGATTTAAGGTTGATAAAGACGGTACAGCCTATGCCGATTTCAGCAAAGAGATTGTCAAACGTGGGGAAGGGTCGTATAATGAATTTATGCTGACCGGCTCTATCGTAAATACGCTTACGGAGTTTTCTGAGATAAAAAGGGTCCAAATTCTTGTGGATGGTAAAAAAGTGACTTCCATAGGCGGATATATGGATTTGGAGGAACCACTGGAGCGGAATATAACACTGCTGCAAAAATAAAAGGCACGGTATCGGCTATGGTCGGTACCGCTTTTTTAGTTAGTGAGGAAAAATGGAATTTAGTTTAAAAACGGAAAAAGATACGGAAAATTTGGGAATAATTTTAGGAAAAGCGGCAAAAAATGGAGATGTTTTTTGTTTTATTGGAGATCTCGGTGCCGGAAAAACTGTAATGTGCCGTGGCGTTGCAGTAGCTCTCGGCGTGGATGAAAAAGATATTACCAGTCCTACATTTACAATTATGAATATCTATCAAGGGCGAGATTTTGAGATAAAGCATTTTGATCTTTACAGAATAAAACGCAGAGAGGAATTATATGACATTGGCTTCCAGGAATACGTGGGCGGTAGTGGCATAACTTTAATAGAATGGGGTGATCTGTTTTCGGATGAACTGCCTTATGAACATTTAAAAGTAGAGCTTGCGTTTGAAAATTCTTTTCGTAGAGCTATTTTGACACCTTTTGGAAAGCGCTATGAAGAAATTTTAACAGGAGTTAAGGGCGATGCTGACGTTAGCGATTGATACAGCAACAAAAATTTGCAGCGTTGCGCTATGCCGCGACAGGGAAATTATAAGCGAATATAATGTTGATGCTGGCATGACGCATTCTGCGCATCTGGTGCCTCAGATTGAAAAGCTTTTTAATGAATGCACAGTAAAAAAAAGTGATATCGATTTGGTTGCTGTATCAATAGGGCCAGGATCATTTACAGGACTTAGAATTGGCCTTGCAACGGCGGAAGCCCTGGCATATACTTGGCAGTGTTCCCTACATGGGGTAGAGACATTAAAGGGCATGGCATATAACATGCCACGTGAAGGAATACTGCTATCACCTGTACTTAATGCTCAAAAGGGCAATTACTATCAGGGTATTTATAAATGGCAGAGTGGAAAAGTGGAAGAATTGCAGTCAGCTTGCGTGGTTGGAAAAGAGGAACTCTTTTCGAATATTGCGAGCATTGATATGCCAGCGATGCTTTTAGGAGAATGCGATAAACTGATGCAGGATAAACTGCCAGAAAATATAATAGTAGCACCAGAGGGACTTCTGTGGCCTAAGGCAGCATCTGTGGCCTTGGCTGCTATTGATGCATTTAATGCTGAAACAGATAAAAATATTTTCGGTATCAAGCCGTACTACATAAGAAAATCAGAGGCGGAAGAATTGTGGGAAAAAAGGCAGAAACAGAAATAGATATCACTTTCAGAGGGATGGCGGCAGCAGATATAGACGCAGTAGTAAGATTGGAGGCGGAAACATTTTCTGATGCCTGGAAGGAAAGTATGTTGCTTGATGAAATAAATAACTCCATTACGGATTATCTTGTCATGGAAAAGGATGGGGTAGTCATAGGTTACGCGGGATTCTGGCTTATTGCGGGAGAAGCCCAAATAACCCGCGTGGCTGTACAACTGGCTGAGCAGGGAGAAGGATATGGCACCAAGCTTGTAGCGGCTCTCATTCGCCGGGCCAGAGAATTGGGGGCAAAGGCTATTACCCTTGAAGTGCGGAAAAGTAATATTGTGGCACAAAAGGTATATTTGACATGCGGTTTTAAAAACATAGGAGAGCGCCCTGGCTACTACAAAAACACTAATGAAGCCGCCGTTATTATGTGGCTTCTGTAAAAAGATAAGGAGATAGCATGGTGACAAGGGATGTTTATATTCTGGGAATCGAAAGCAGTTGTGATGAAACAGCTGCGGCTGTAGTGAAAAATGGTCGTACTGTTCTGAGTAACGTCATTTCATCACAGGTTGACGTGCACCAGAAATTTGGCGGTGTAGTACCTGAGATTGCCTCAAGAAAACATATTGAAAATATAATGCCAGTTATTGATAGAGCGTTAAGGGATGCAAATACTGATCTTTCCAATATTGACGCCGTGGCTGTAACTTATGGTCCTGGTCTGGTAGGGGCTCTTCTAGTAGGGCTTTCGGCAGCTAAGGCGATTGCTTTTGCGGCAGACAAACCGCTTCTTGGGGTAACCCACCTGGAAGGGCATGTTTTTGCCAATTTTCTGACTGATGAAAAGCTTACACCTCCGCTCCTTGCACTTGTCGTGAGCGGCGGCCATACGGCCCTGCTTAAGGTGATGGATTATAACAGTTTCGAACTTTTAGGGCAGACGCGGGATGATGCTGCAGGAGAAGCTTTCGATAAGATTGCGCGGTTTATGGGGCTGCCGTACCCTGGTGGCCCTGAAATAGAAAAGCTGGCTTTAAGGGGAAATGAAGAAGCCATGGAATTTCCCGTAGCTAGGCTGGATTCTCCATATGAGTTCAGTTTCAGCGGGTTAAAATCAGCGGTTATTAATTATCTTCACAGTGCAAGGCAGGCAGGCCGGGAAATAAATTTGGCTGACGTTGCCGCATCTTTTCAGCGGGCCATTGTTGATGCCTTGGTACAAAAAACAGCAACTGCCATATTTGACACAGGACTTAAAGAAGTGGTTCTGGCAGGAGGCGTTTCAGCTAACAGTGTTCTACAGACGAGCCTTGCGGAAACCGCGAAAATATGCGGTGCACGGCTAGTCTGCCCTACATCTATTTTATGTACGGATAACGCTGTTATGATTGCCTGCCGCGGGTACTTTATGTTGCAGGCAGGTATAAAAAGTCCACTGGATTTGAACGCTAGTCCGTCACTTAAACTTGGATAGACATAAGTCCGCAAAATATAAAAACTGTGGATAATGTGGATAAAAAAGTGGAATAAATATTCCGCCATGTGGAAAAGGCATTTTTTAAGACGGTGGTAAAAACATGCTGAGTAAATTAACAGTGGAGCAGAAAAATATTTTACAAACCATGGCTCCATGGTTGGGGCTTGCTGCTGACATAGCCCATTCTAGGGTAACGGTCTATTTGCCGGCATGTGATAAAAAATTTTTTACCGTATATAAACAGGAACAGCCTATGACGCAGATAGGCAACAGATTGCCTGATGCAACGGGCAAGAAAATCCGCTGCATGGAAGAGCCGCTAGTAAACCGCACTCTGCAGCAGAATGTAGTGGTTGAGGGATTGCGCGAATGGGAACTGGGGATATTTAACAGTTTCAAGGTTTTTCCACTTAGGGATTCGAAAGGGAAAGCCTTTGCCGCATTAAGTTTTGATACTGCAGTTCCAGATGATATTATAATAGCTCAGGCTGTAGAATTGCTCAGAAGTATGAAACTGCCGGTAGACGGGAATTTGAATTACGGCAGGATGTCCCCTGAAGATGGGCTTATTGTCGTAGATAAGAACAAAATTATTATTGCTGCCAATAATGAGGCCAAGCATATTTTTGAGGTAATGGATGTAAAGGATCTTATAGGTCGCCGTACTAATGACATAGCAATAAACTGGCCTCTGGTAGGTATGGTAATGGATACTGGAACTGCCGAGAGCAAAGAGTATACTATGCACGGTCGCTTGATTTCTATGCGTGTGTTGCCGGTTGTGGCTAAGGCACATAAAGGATGTGCTTTTGTAATACTGCAGGATATTACGGAGTTACGTAAAAAGGATGAGGAACTACTAATAAAATCCGTAGTTATAAAAGAGATCCACCACAGGGTAAAAAACAATCTCCAGACAATTGCAAGCCTTCTCAGACTCCAGGAACGTCGGGCAGAAACCGGTGAGGCAAAGAATGTGTTAAAGGACTGCATCTGCAGGGTAAACAGTATTGCCGTGGTGCATGAATATCTATCGCAGCAAGATACAGGCCTTATTGATGTGGCTAAAGTAGCTAAAGGAATTTATCAGGCTATTTTAAGCAGTATGTTACAGCCGGAGTTTAAACTGGAAACTAATTTCTCCGCAGATATAGCAAGCCTTCCGTCCGAGAAGGCGACAAGCATAGCACTTATTTTAAACGAACTTCTGCAAAATGCCATTGAGCATGCCTTCTGTGGGCGTGATAGTGGGAGACTCGACGTGAGTTTTATTGATGCGGGTGATAACTATAAGCTGGAGATAGCGGATGATGGTATAGGAATGCCGGCAGGTTTTGATATTAACAAGACCAGCAGTCTTGGACTTAAAATAATTAAGATCATGGCTGAAGCCGATTTGCAGGGCAGTTTTGATTTAAATGCTAATAGCAGCGGCGGTGTAAGTGCGTTAGTAATAATTCCGAATGGCGGTATGGAAAAATGTTAAAAAAATTAAGGATTCTGCTTGCAGATGATGAGGCGATACTACGACTCGACCTACGTGAAATGCTAACTGAGGTAGGTCATGAAATAGCAGGTGAGGCGGTAAATGGTGAGGAAGCGGTTAATATGACCCGCAGTCTGAAACCTGATTTTATAATCATGGACGTAAAGATGCCTGGCATGGATGGCATTTCGGCTGCGGAAATTATTGCGGCGGAAAATATCGCACCGGTACTTCTTTTAACTGCTTACAGTCAGCAGGATATAGTGGATAAGGCTAAAAATGCTGGTGTCATAGGCTATTTGGTGAAACCCGTGCGTGAAGAGCAGCTTTTTCCTGCTATGGAAATAGCAGTCAGTCGTTTTGCGGAAATACAGACATTAAATAAAGAAGTAGGAAACCTGAAGGAGAGCCTGGAAACCAGAAGGCTTTTGGATCGTGCGAAAGGCATTTTGATGACGGTGCACGGCATGACTGAACAGGAAGCATATAGGAAAATGCAGCAGTACAGCATGTTGAAACGCATTACGCTGAAAGAACTTGCGGAAAGAATTATTGTTGCTGATAAAAAAAGAACAAAATAGTATGTATATAAGCGGCCGGTGCATAGATGACCGGCCGTTTTCCATTATATTAAGAAAGAAGCAATTATTGGAAAAACTAATTAACTTATTTGCGGAATAAGAGTAAAATGGCTAATTTTATAAAAAAGTGGTTCAGAACGTAAAAATTAAGCTTCATCACCTAAAAAAAATTGGTTCATGGAGTTATTTTTTGATAGTGGCACTTAATTTTGCAAAAAAATGTAAATTTTTTTTTAAATACTATTGCATTTTTAAAAGAAAGTACTATAATGATAATTGTAGTTAGCACTCGAACCAAAAGAGTGCTAATAAAATATAAATGAATCACAACATTATTAATTTATATGAAGAAAGGGGATTTCAGAGATGTTGAGACCATTAGCAGATCATGTTGTAGTTGAGGTTGTTACCAAGGAAGATAAAACTGCCAGCGGTATTTATCTGCCTGATACTGCAGCTAAGGAAAAACCACAAACTGGCAGAGTAGTTGCAGTTGGCAATGGCAAACTGCTGGAAAACGGTACCCGCGTGAAACCTGATGTGAAGGTTGGCGATAAGGTGTTGTTTGCAAAATATGTAGGAACTGATGTCAAAATTGACGGGAAGGACTGCCTGATTCTCAGTGAACGCGACATATATGCTATATTCGACAAATAGTCAAGGTTTAAATCAGGTAAAGAAAAAGGAGTGATAAAAAGATGGCTAAGGAAATTAAATTTAATGAAGAAGCACGCCGTAGTTTGGAGCGCGGCGTTGATGCACTGGCTGATGCTGTAAAGATTACATTGGGGCCCAAAGGACGTAATGTTGTGCTGGAGAAAAAATTCGGCGCGCCAACTATTACTAACGACGGTGTTACCATTGCGCGGGATATCGAACTTGATGATCCCTTTGAAAACATGGGTGCGCAACTGGTAAAGGAAGTTGCTATAAAGACAAATGATGTAGCCGGCGATGGAACTACTACAGCAACCCTTTTGGCTCAGGCAATGATTCATGAAGGTATGCGTAATGTTGCTGCAGGTGCGAACCCTATGATTTTGAAAAAAGGCATTAAAAAAGCAGTTGACGTTCTTGTAAAAGAACTGCAGGCTATTTCTAAAAAGGTGGCTACTAAGGAAGCAAAAGCTCAGGTAGCTTCCATATCAGCTACTGATGAAGAGATCGGAAGATTTATTGCAGATGCAATGGAAAAAGTCGGCGATGACGGCGTAATTACAGTTGAAGAATCAAAAACAATGGAAACCTGTCTGGAAACTGTGGAAGGTATGCAGTTTGACCGCGGCTATATTTCCCCCTATATGGCTACTGATGCGGATAAAATGGAAGCAGTACTGAACAATCCATTGGTATTAATTACTGACCGTAAAATAACTATGATTCAGGATATTATGCCTGTCTTGGAGAAAGTAGTACAAGGTGGCCGTGAACTTTTAATCATAGCCGAGGACATTGAAGGCGAAGCGCTGGCAACTCTGGTTGTGAATAAACTGCGCGGCACTTTCCGTGCCGTAGCAGTAAAGGCACCGGGATTCGGTGACCGCCGTAAGGCAATGCTGGAGGATATCGCAATTTTAACTGGTGCTACAGTAATAAGCGAGGAAGTAGGCAGGAAGCTTGATAGTACCTCTCTCGAAGATTTAGGGCAGGCCGGTCAGGTTCGCGTAAACAAGGAACTGACAACTATTGTTGACGGTATGGGTAAGAAAAAGGAAATCGCGGCTCGCGTTGCCCAGATTCGTGCGCAGATTCCGGAAACCACATCCGAATTTGATAAGGAAAAACTGCAGGAGCGTCTGGCAAAACTTGCAGGCGGCGTTGCCGTAATTAAAGTAGGCGCTGTAACCGAAGTTGAGCTGAAAGAAAAGAAACTGCGTATTGAGGATGCTTTGAACTCTACTCGCGCAGCTGTTGCGGAGGGCATTGTAGCAGGAGGAGGAACTGCTTTCCTGCAGGTACAGGCTTCCCTGGCAAAAATCAAGGCTACCGGTGATGAAAAAACCGGCGTTGGCATAGTAAAACGTGCTATTGAAGAGCCTGTGCGCCAGATTGCATGCAATGCAGGATTGGAAGGAGCAGTTATTGTTGATACAATCAAACGCAGCCGCGAAGGATTTGGCTTTGACGTATTGGCGGAAGAATATGTTGATATGGTTAAAGCAGGCATTGTCGATCCTACTAAGGTTACTAGGACCGCACTGCAGAATGCAGCCAGCATAGCAGCTATGGTACTTACTACTGAAACCCTCGTGGCGGACAAACCTGTAAAAGATGCAGCTCCAGCAGCCGGAATGCCAATGGGCGGCGGTATGCCTGGCATGATGTAAATAGTAGAAAAATCAAAGCGTAAAATAAATAAAATATCCTGTGCGCAAAATGCGTACAGGATATTTTATTCCCAGAACACGGGATGCATAAATTGTTTTTAAGTATAGTTTATGATAAGATTAAAGCATAATTATGAGGGAATTTTGGGAGAAGAATTCGTATAAAAATGAGGGGAGTGCGGCAGCATGGAAAAAATAGTCCATGAACTGGCACTAGTCATTGATTTCGGAGGGCAATATAATCAGCTTATTGCAAGACGTGTGCGCGAGTGTGGTGTATATTGTGAGATTATTCCTTATACCTATACTTTGGAACAGATAAAAGCGAAAGATCCTAAGGCTATAATTTTTACCGGAGGGCCAAACAGTGTCTATGCGGAAAATACTCCCAAGGTTGATGTAGGCGTATTTGATATGGGAATACCGATTCTCGGTATTTGTTACGGACATCAGTTCATGGCTCAGGCTTTGGGTGGAAGAGTAGACAGTGCCAACGTGGGCGAATACGGAAAAACTCCTATAAAGCTTGACAGCAATGCCGTACTTTTTAAAGGACTGGAACCGAAAAATATTTCCTGGATGAGCCATGCAGATTATGTATCTGATGTTCCGGATGGTTTTGAAATGATTGCTACTACGGAAGAATGTCCGGTTGCAGCCATGATGCATGAAGGTAAGCGCCTCTACAGTGTGCAGTTTCATCCAGAAGTGGAACACACGCCTTTTGGAAAAATAATGCTGAGTAATTTCCTTTTTGAAATCTGCAACTTAAAGGGCGACTGGACAATGACAAGTTTTGCTAAAAATAAGATTGCGGAAATTAAAGCAAAAGCCGGTGATAAAAAAGTATTATGTGCT
The DNA here is from genome assembly GCA_021201965.1 of Phascolarctobacterium sp. Lineage (GTDB taxonomy): Bacteria > Bacillota > Negativicutes > Acidaminococcales > Acidaminococcaceae > JAJQAO01. The sequence goes on along the minus strand of JAJQDY010000061.1, from coordinate 2,858 downwards.
TTGTCAGGCGGAGTGGATTCATCAGTTGCGGCAGTTCTTGTACACAAGGCAGTAGGGAAGCAGCTGACATGCGTATTTGTGGACCATGGGCTTTTGCGCAAAAATGAGGGAGATCAGGTGGAAGCTGTTTTCAAAAAGCAGTTTGATATGAATCTCATTCGTGTAAATGCAGCAGATCGTTTTATTGGAAAACTTAAAGGCGTTTCAGAACCTGAAAAAAAGCGTAAGATTATCGGCGAAGAATTTATTCGTATTTTTGAGGAAGAATCAAATAAGATCGGGCAGATTGATTTTCTTGTGCAGGGTACGATATATCCTGACGTAGTGGAAAGCGGCACCAGCACATCCGCGACTATAAAGAGCCATCATAATGTCGGCGGCCTGCCAAAGGAAATGAAACTTAGTCTTATTGAACCCTTGTGTGAGCTTTTTAAGGATGAGGTGCGCGCAGTCGGAGAAGAACTTGGCTTGCCAAGCGAACTGGTGTGGAGACAGCCTTTCCCAGGACCTGGGCTTGCCATCCGCATACTTGGTGAAATTACTCCTGAAAAGCTTAAAATTACCCGCGAAGCTGATGCTATTTTCCGTGAGGAAATTGCAAAGGCTGGTTTGGAGCGTAGAATATGGCAGTATTTTGCCTGCCTGCCTAATATAAGAAGTGTGGGCGTTATGGGCGATGGGCGGACGTACAGCCATACCGTGGCGCTGAGAGGAGTAGTATCAAGTGACGGCATGACATCCGATTGGGCACATATTCCTTATGAAGTGCTGGATAAAGTTTCACGCCGTATTGTAAATGAGATTCCTGGAGTTAATCGCATTGTGTATGATATAACATCAAAACCCCCGGCAACTATTGAGTGGGAATGATTACCCATATTGCTGAGCCAGCATAAATACGTTATTTTTGAAGATAAAAAGATCCGTTTGATGATAATTTGTCAATAAAACCACCGAGGGCATTATTCTTTATTATCCGATAATCGTCAGGTGAAACACCTCTATCCTTTAAATATAAGGATAAGACTTTGACGAAATTGAGTGGAAAAGTAGTATAATATAATAAAACTGAATTTCGGAAATGAAGGAATAAGCATTAATAAAAGAATTGAGTAAAAAGAAATATAATGCGAAATAGCGGTGTTATTTTAAAATGAAGATAAGGAGGAAACATTATGAGTGAACTAAATAAACCAAGCGCTGTGCCTGCGGGTGGTAATACTACTAAGGATTTGGTGCGTACATTAACTTTCTTCGGGTTCTTTGCCATGACTGCATCCATGGTCATGACTGTATACTGATATCAGACGTTTGCTTCTTCCGGTTTGCACCTGGTATTTTCCTCATAGTAGGTGGTATACTTTGGTTTTTACCGGTCGCAATGTGTTCGGCCGAGATGGCTACAGTCGAAGGACAGGAATCCAGCGGAATCTTTGCATGGGTAGGAAACATGCTGGGGCTTTGCGGCACTGTTCTATCAGTGGTTCCAGATAATCGTGGGCTTTGTCACGATGTGTTTCTTCGTGTTGGCTGCGCTTTCATACATTCTGGGATGGAAAGCTCTTGTCAACAATCAGTTTCTCATGTTTATAGGCGTTGCAGTTATAGTATGGGGACTTACATTAACACAGTTAGGCGGTACAAAACGCACGGCGATCATAGCTAGAATAGGCTTTATCTTTGGTATTGTGGTTCCGGTATTTATTCTCATGGGAGGACTTATTGCCTACTTTGCCACTGGCGGAACTTCACAGCTTGCTTTCAGTGGTATTAGTAGTATCATCCCTGATTTCTCGCAGCTGCGCACTCTGGTGATTTTCGCTTCGTTCGTGCTGGGATACATGGGCGTTGAGTCATCAGCTTCGCATATCAATGAGTTACAGAATCCTAACCGCAACTATCCGATGGCAATGATCGTTCTTTGCATGACAGCTATAGGGTTCAATATTATGGGCGGGCTTGCTGTGGCCATGACGCTGGACAGTGCAACGCTCGACGCCAATATGAGTTTCGGTGTTATTCAGGCATTCGAGACAATTTCCCAGTATCATTTCAATCTGACATGGGTAGTCTATTTGGTGGCCGTATTTCTGGTGTTCGGCGTTTTGGCCGAGATATCTGCTTGGATAGTAGGTCTGTCACATGCACTGCTTGATACTGCAAAGCTCGGAATCACTCCTCCGATGTTTGCCGAGACCAACAAGAACGGTGTATCCGTGCTTACCGTGGTACTACAGGGCATTATTGGTACTTTCTGGGATGCGGTACTCTGTGCATCCAAAGCTCTTTCAGGAGGATCTGGCGGATCGGTTTCGTACCTGACATCCATAGGCCTTACGGTGGTGATCGATCTTATAGGTTACATTCTCTTCTTCCTGGCATATTTTGAGCTTACCTTATAGAGGAGTGACCTGAAGTGTTTCTTCCAGTTGCCGGGTGGCAAGGCTGGAAAGTGCATCATAGCCGGAGTGGGTATGATAATCACCGTAAGCACCCTCATTATCTCGTTTTTCCCATCCTCGGAACTTTCAGAACAGGTGAACAAGGCGTATGAAATGACTTTGGCCATTTGTTTTGTTATATCGGCCCTCATACCGTTCGTCATCTACGGACTCCGCAGTCACTGGAACAAGGGAGTAACCTCCGGAAATCAAACAGCGAAATAATAAAAGTATATAAACAGAGCGAAAATTGCAAGTGCAAGTTGAACACATCCGTGTAAAAGTTTAATAGAGTCTAGCTTAACTGGGCTTGATTACCCAACAGCAGAGCCATTTGGCAGGGTCAAGGGGGCGTAAGCCCAATTGACCCTGCCAAATGGCTCTGCTACTCACGCAGTGTAGATTTCATCCAGGCAA
>JAJQDY010000043.1 GCA_021201965.1 Phascolarctobacterium sp. | reverse complement strand
ACGGATTCAATCGCTATGGATTTTTTAATTGTTCAACTTCATTTTACAATCGGCCATAATTATACTGTATATCTATGAAATAAATTAGGGCATAGTATATGAACGCAACTAACACGGACTCCAATAACAAATTTCTTAAGGGTACGCTGATCCTTACCGTTTCCAGTATTGTGGTCAAGGTCATCGGGTCTTTGAACTGGATTATTTTGTCCAGGGTCCTTGGCGGCGAAGGAATAGGCCTCTACCAGATGGGATTTCCCGTCTATCTCCTAGCCATTACCGTTTCTTCCGCTGGCATTCCGGTAGCCATTTCCATAATCACTGCCGAGAAGCTGGCAGACAATGACTATCGCGGTGTGAAAAGGGTCTTCAGCGTTTCCTTGGGGCTGCTCCTCATAAGCGGGCTTGTTTTTTCATCGGCTCTCTTCTTCGGGGCAGGCTGGCTTATAGATAACCATTTCATTCGTGACGGCAGGGCGTACTATTCCCTGATTGCCCTTGCCCCCGCAGTATTTTTCGTTACTTTTCTCGCCAGTTTCCGCGGTTACCTGCAGGGCTGGCAAATTATGACGCCTACGGCCGCATCTGAAATCGTCGAGCAGCTGATGCGGGTTATTACCATGCTCATCTTCTCCGACCTTTTCATACCTTACGGACTGGCTTACGCAGCCGGCGGTGCCAGCATGGGCGCTGGTGTAGGTGCATTCTGTGCACTGCTTGTTTTAATGTGGTTCTACGGCAGGCTCAAGAGGAAACTGCACGAGGAGATTGAAAACCAGCTTGAAGATACGGAAACAGAAAGTGCCTGGCATATAATGAAAAGGCTCCTGGTACTTGCGCTGCCGGTATCATTATCAAGTCTCATGCTGCCCATAGGGGCAAACCTTGATCTTCTTATAGTTCCCCAGCGGCTGGAAGTTGCTGGATACGCCGTACAACATGCCACGGAGCATTTCGGGTATCTTACCGGAATGGCGGTTCCGCTGGTAAACCTTGCGGCAATATTTACAGCGGCCATGACCATAAGCCTGGTTCCCTCCATATCGGAATCTAGGACATTGCAGGATTTTAACGCAGTAAGGGCAAAAACAAGCCTTGCTTTCCGCATGGCCATGATTATTACGGTTCCCTGTTTCATGGGACTCTTCTTCCTGGCGGAAAAGGTCGCATCCCTTGTCTATAATGCACCAGGGGCTACAGGGGCCATTCAGACTATGAGCATAGGGATTCTTTTCCTCGGCATGCACCAGATTAGCACAGGTATTCTGCAGGGACTCGGCAGAACGGCAATTCCTGTCATCAACATGATTCTTGCCTGTGTGGTCAAGGTAGTTTTAAGCTGGAATCTTACTGTAATACCTGAGCTCGGCATAAGAGGCGCGGCTATGGCCACGGTTGCCGATTTTGCAGTGGCAGTCGTTATCAACATGTACTTTATTTATAAATTCACGAAATATTCCATGCCCATAGGTAATATCCTAAAACCGCTTATTGCTTCCTGCGTGATGGGTGCCGGCATCTATGGCGTAATGGTCGTTAAGGAGGGTTGGGGAACCTGGACGATGCTTCTTACCATAGCCGTTGCCGTTCCAGTTTACGGTGCGGCTTTAACGGCCTGCGGCGGACTGAAACGGGAGGATCTTATGGGAGTTCCCTTTATCGGGACAAAAATACTGGCCATCGGCCAGAAGTTTGGCTGTTTTAAAGAATAACTGACATACCAGCGGGAAATGATATAAATCTCTTGGATTTAAGATTTAAAATGTTTGAGTATTGGAAAAGGGGGGATGGCAAATGATTAAAAGAATAACCCTCGTATTACTTTGCCTTTTCCTGGGTGGTTCCCTTGCGGCATGTTCTACGGACGGTAAAAACAAAAGTGTGCCGGCAGACGTTCCGGCAAAAATGGCCGCTGCTGCAGAACCTGCATCCGGGAAACTGTCTGTTGTTTATATGACGAAAAATATTACACCTGAAGGTCTTATGGCAGTATACAAGGCCATGGGCTGGAACCCGGACGGTAAGGTTGCCGTGAAATTATCGACAGGCGAGCCTGGAGGGCATAATTATCTGAAGGCTGATCTTATTAAGGATGTGGTAAATACCGTAAAAGGGACTATCGTGGAGTGCAATACTGGTTATGGCGGCCCCCGTGCGACTGCGGAGAAGCACTATGAGGTTGCAAGGGAACATGGGTTCACGGCTATAGCCCCGTTCCAGATTCTGGACGAAAACGGGTCCATGACGCTCAAAGTGACAGGCGGCAGGAATTTGAAGGAAAACTATGTAGGGATTCATTTCCTCGAATATGATTCCTACCTGATGCTTTCACATTTCAAGGGGCACGCCATGGGCGGGTTCGGCGGCGCCATTAAGAATATTTCCATAGGACTTGCATCAGCTGAAGGCAAACTCTGGATCCATTCTGCAGGCAATTCCCTTACAAGCTGGAAGCCCGCGCCCCAGGACAAGTTCCTTGAATCCATGGCGGAAGCCGCTAAATCCGTCGTGGATGCCTTGCATATGAAAATAGCATATGTAAATGTCATGAACAGGTTGTCCGTAGACTGCGACTGCAGTTCCAGTCCTGCAGAACCTGACATGCACGATATCGGCATCCTTGCTTCGACGGATCCTGTTGCCTTGGACCAAGCTTGTGTGGATCTTATATATAAAGCGCCTGACGGCAAGTCACTTATAGAGCGTATGGAAACCAGGCACGGTATCCATGCCCTTGAATGGGCGGATGAAATAGGGCTTGGCAGCAGGAAATATAGTTTGATCAGCATGGATAAATAGGGAAAACCCTGAATACCGATAGGTATTCAGGATTTATTTTTTTTGGAGCGGGTAACGAGGCTCGAACTCGCGACACGAGGCTTGGGAAGCCACTGCTCTACCACTGAGCTATACCCGCATGTTCAATTGTCACTGACTGTATTATAGCACAGGGGGCGGGGCTTTGCAATAATCGGCAAAATGAAAGGGGACAGCTTAAAAGCCGTCCCATTATTAAACAGGTTATGATTATTTTTCCTCTTCTTCAGAAGCCTCTTCGTCGCCTTCTTCAATATCTGCTTCCAATTCGTCTTCACCTTCTTCTGCTTTGGCAGCAGCCTTGGCGGCCTCACGTGCTTTCCTTTCTTCCTCTATTTCTGCCCAGATATCTGAAATATTGGCATTTTCCTCAATGGTAGCACCGCATTCTGGGCAGAACTTTGAAGTGGCAATAATTTCCTTCCCGCAACCCGGGCACATAATTTTCGGCATATTTACAATCAGTTTATCTGCCTTAATGATGGCGATTTTTTTGTTGTAAACATCGATTTTTGCAAGTGAACTTGTAACTGCATCGCAGCTTTCCTGCAGCCCTTCTGGAACCTTACCTTCTTCAGCGAACCTCTTATACATTGTTTCGCCTATTTTACGGTATTCGACTTTTAAATTAGACTGTTCCTTGTTGATAAGGGAAGAATATTTCTGAACCTCAATAGCTGCTCCGGCTTTTTCGCCGACGGTTTTAGCCATTTCGTTAGTTTTTTCAGCAGCGACCTTCGCCATATCTCTCAATTGATCTAAAATTGTCATGTGAATTCCTCCTAATTTCAACTGTTTTGTATTATTCTACAGTTTCTGTAAATATTATTATAACATATTTTGTAAAACATATGGAAATATATTAGAAAAATATTTAACGGCTGATTGTAAAATGAAGTTGAACAGTTAAAAAATCCAGGCAGCAAAATCCGGGATTTATTTTTTCGTTTAATTTTAATAAGGCCTGAGCCGGATAAGCCCTGCGAAAAACCACGCCCCGTCCTTTATTAAATTGTCATTTGGATGCCAGTATGTAACAATCCCTTGCCATGCGCACCGGCACCCTGAACACCTGCCCGGGGCGGATGTTCTTGCCCTTCAGCCCGTTAGCACCGCATATCCTCCAGATTACTTCGCGCACGTCCTCGCCGCCCGCGGCAAAAAGGCCCGCAATTCTCCAGAGGGTGTCGCCCTTTGCCACCGTAACAGTCTGGCAGGTGTATTCCTGCCCCGCGTCAAGGAAAAAGTCAATGCCGCTGTATAATGCCATGCATAATAGGATTATTGCTAAAAGTCTTTTCATAATTTCTCTACATATTAAAACATTTGTTTGCTATAATC
>JAJQDY010000015.1 GCA_021201965.1 Phascolarctobacterium sp. | reverse complement strand
GAAATAGAATATATTCCCAAATAACGTAAAAATAATCCTACAAACGTTAATAGCGAAAATGCTGTCATATATTCAAAATTCTCTCCAGACTAACATTACGTTTCCCTGAATTCCATCTTTCCCACTTCCTTATCATTCTCATCTAGATTTCCTGTAAGTGCGGGCGCGTTGGAAAATACAGTAGAGACCACAAAAAGTGAAATAAAAATTCCGCAAACTCCCACGAGTCTGCGGTTTTCATTTTTATAGCATAATGCACACATGTGCATTTTTCTACACACCCTTTTTTATAGTGTGCATTTTCTCTTCTTAAAAACAGCTTTTTTCATTCTTTTATATCTCATGAAAAGCGCACCACTCAATGCTCTAAATACTGCTGTGAATTTAAAATACTTGAACATAAAAAATGCACACCATTCCTTTGGTGTGCATTTTTCCACATTCTTCACTTTTTATCAGCTTTCCCTAGAAGCCATGCTGTTTCCCGACCTTTCAGGGATCCATCGGCAATGCGCACAGTGTGCATTGCCGATGTGCATTTTTCCAGAGGTGTTTTTCTGGTATTGCGAAAACCATTTCAGTATTTTCTTTGTATACCTATACTAATCAGCGGAGGATATATCAAGGGAATTTTAAATTACCCTATATACATAATAAAATTTGGCGGATTTTTAATATCCGCCAAATTAAGAAAATATAAATAATTAAGTTTCCTGTTTCAAAAAATGGTAAATTCACTCTGCTTCATATTCAACCATAGCTCTCAGTGCCAGTGCGTAACCAGTAAAACCAAATCCACAAATCTGTCCGATACATGCTGAAGCCGTAACAGACTTATGCCGAAATTCTTCACGGGCATAGATATTGCTTAAATGCACTTCAATTACAGGAATACTTACGGCCTTTAAAGCATCCAGAACGGCAATGCTGTAATGCGTAAGTGCCGCAGGATTTATGACTATACCGTCATATACTCCGTAAGCTTTCTGTATTGCATCCACAATTTCCCCCTCATGATTGCTCTGCATTATTTCAACCTGCAGTCCCAGTTTTGCCGCTTCCTCTTTTACATAAGTACAGAGACTGGCAAAATCACGTTTACCATAAATATTTTTCTCACGCAGACCCAAAAGATTGATATTGGGTCCGTCTAACACCAAAATTTTTTTCATTGTTCGGTCCCCCTGACATATTTCAGCAGTCTATCCATAGTTTCCGCTGTCCTGCCGTTATTGCCTACAATATAATCGGCGTATTTCTGGTATAGTTTGATACGCTGTTCATATACATCATATACTTTCATTTTATCCTCTGCAAGCAACGGCCGTACAGTACCATCAATACAGGCAACAATATTTTCCGGCTTACGGTCTATAAAAATAATAACCCCATTTTCCCCAAGTATTTCCATATTCTCCTGATTTTTCACGGCACCGCCGCCTGTAGCTATTATTACGCCATCAAGGCCAGCCAGATATTTAAGCGTACGTGTCTCCGCCTGCCTGAATGCTTCTTCGCTTTCGGCAAAAAAGTCTTTGATAGTCCTTCTCTCCCTCATTTCCAATACTTCATCAGAATCGTGGAAATCTCGGTTCAGTTCTTTGCTGAGCAGTCTTCCAAAAGTGGTTTTTCCACAACCTGGCATTCCAATCAAAATAATGTTTTTCATATATTCCGCTCTAAATCCTTCATAATTTTTAGTATCAGACTGCTGTCATATTGTCTTCCCTGCCAGATCTCCTGTGCTGCGACTGCCTGCGCTACTAACATGAAAAGTCCGTTAACAGTTTTCTTGCCAGCAGCAGCCTGCTGCAAAAGAATCGTTTGTGCAGGATTATATATGATGTCTACCGCTACACCAAAAGCTTCCACAACTTTTCTCTTTACAGGACTGGCATCCATCCTCGGATACATGCCAACAGGTGTACAGTTAATCAGCACGTTGCCATTTATTTTCTCCAGCTGTGTATAATCAATGACATTGCAAGAAGGTGCCATTTCCTTAAAATGATTATCAATGTTTTCCGGAGTACGAGTAACCAGATAAAGTTCTCCTACATTCTTGTCCGCCAAATATTTAATTACTGCTCTGGCCGCACCTCCACTGCCAAGCACTGCTACTTTCTTGCCGGGAATTTTTATTCCGTTATATTCCAGCATCCGTCCAAACCCAAAATAATCTGTATTATAGCCCGTTGTCTTTCCATTTCGTATGACAATGGTATTAACAGCGCCAATGGCAAGTGCTTCTGGTGCAATATCATCCAGAAATGACATTACAGCTATTTTATGGGGAATGGTAACATTACAGCCATTCATTTTTTCCTTAACCTGTCTCATAATTACTGGTAGATTTTCTGCAGATGATTCAAGCAGTTCATAACTTCCATTTATTCCAGTATAATTAAAAAATATTTCATGTATTTGCGGAGAAAGGCTGTGTACTAATTTACCACCTAATAAACCATACCGCATATCAGATCATTCCTTTTGACAATCGGCACGGTAATTGCCCAGAATTTTGAAAAAAGTACAATTTAGCTGAATATCTTCCAAAGCATCACGTACTGCAGGATCAGCCAAATTACCCATTAAATCAATATGGAAAAAATACTCCCATGACTTGCCATCCATTGGCCTAGATTCCAAATTCATCAAATTCAGGCCGCCGTGATTAAAATAGCCTAATACTTTATACAAAGATCCTGCTTCATGCTTTACAGCCAAGACCAATGTAATTTTATCCGCACCTATTATTATTTCTTGTTCTTTACCTATAATAACAAAACGTGTAAAATTATTGCAATTGTAATTAATATTTTCCGCCAGTACTTTCAATCCATATAGTTCCGCAGCTTTTTTCCCGCCTACGGCTGCAAGGGTGATATCTTTTTTCTCAGCTACCGTTTCAGCACTTTTCGAAGTACTGAAATAAGGTATCTGCTCCATATGCGGATGATCTCTAAAGAAACCCTTGCTTTGGGCAAATCCCTGAGGATGAGAATAAACTTTTATTACAGTATTCAAAGTAGCACCAGGACAAGCCAAAAGGTTCTGTTCTATTTTTATGCAACGCTCGCCTACAATACTGCATTCATAATGGCGCAAAAGATCGTAAACTTCAGTAATTCCGCCAGTTGAGGAATTTTCTATAGGCAATACTCCATAATCAAGTTCACCACTGCTAACAGCTGCAATTACTTCTTCGGAAAGATTGTAATAATACCGTTTATAATCCTGTCCTGCAAAATAATCTTCCAGGGCCTGGTGGGTAAAAGAACCTGGAGGTCCAAAACAGGCAATCTTCAGAGTGTACTGATTTTGTTTTTTCAATACCCCTTCTTCCATCTCGCAAGCAACATCAATAATATTGTGCATAATATTTTTAACTGCCGGAATAAATTCTTCGTTTTCCAATTGGCTAATTACGCGATTGATAACCATTTCTTCGCGTTTTGCATCTTTAACGCTTATACCACGTTCTTTTTTGTAAACTGCTACTTTCGAAACCAGTGTCAGCCTAGCTTCCAAAATCTTCGCCAATTGTTTATCCAGTTTGTCGATTTCTTCACGAATATTATCCAAATCCAGCCTCCACATTTTAACGCTCCAATTTCTTAGCTTCCAAAAGCAAGTCCAATACTATCCAAGCAGTCACAGCCTCAATAGCAGGTACGGCTCGCGGAACAATGCAGGGATCATGTCTTCCACTTACTGCAAGAGTAGTGTTGCATTGGCCGCCAATACTTACTGTGTGCTGCTCCCTTCCAATAGACGGTGTCGGCTTAATACCAACCCTAAAAACAACAGGCATTCCGTTGGTAATGCCGCCTGTAATCCCACCATTATGGTTAGTAAGCGTCTGCACTTCTCCATTTACATAATTCATCTCATCATTAGCTTCGGCTCCGGTAAGCCTTGTTATATCGAATCCATCACCAAATTCCACTGCTTTAACCGCTGGCACGGAAAATAATGCATGGCTCAGATGGCTCTCCAGTGAATCAAAATATGGAGCTCCAATTCCTGCTGGAATATGCAATACCATGCATTCAACAATACCGCCAACGCTGTTCATGGCTTCTTTTGCTTTCAGGATATTCTCCTGCATCCTGTTGCCAATTACGTCATCTATAACGCAAAAGGCTTTCCTTTGCAGTTCCTTAAACAATTTATCGCCAACACCTAATTGATTAAATGCTTTATCTTTAATATTGCCGATACTGAAAATATGTGCGCCAACCAGAATACCATATTCCTTCAGCACCTGTTTGGCCACTGCTCCAATAAATACCAGTGGCGCCGTAAGCCTACCGGAAAAATGCCCTCCACCGCGATAGTCATTATAGCCTTTATATTTAACATACCCGGCATAATCCGCATGCCCAGGCCGCATTTTGTCTTTTAAAATGCTATAATCTTTTGAATGCTGGTCACTGTTTTTTATCACGACACATAGCGGAGTACCCGTGGTATATCCATCGAAAAAACCACTCTGGATAGCAAAACTGTCATTTTCTCTGCGCTGGGTCGACAATTGATTCTGCCCTGGTGCACGACGCAACATTTCCATTTCTATTGCAGCAAGGTCAAGTTTTAGTCCTGGAGGCAATCCGTCAACAATCATTCCTATTGATGTGCCGTGGGATTCACCGTATATACTCATTTTTACGTTAATTCCATAAATACCGCTCACGCCAGCACCTCTATTCTTCCGCCTGTTGCTATATAATCCTTCCAGAAATCCGGATACGACTTCTGCACACTGTCTCCCCCGGTCAGAATTATCGGTTCCTTGCATTTTTGTGCCACTATGGCCAGACTCATCGCAATGCGGTGATCATTCCACGCATCCACTTCAACCCCACCAGACAACCCACTAGGGCAACCTTCTATGTGCAGGCCATCCTGTAATTCTGTCACTTTCCCACCGAGCCTGTTCAGTCCGTCAGTCGTGGCCGAAAGTCTGTCACATTCCTTGATTCGCAACCGACCGGCATTAATTATTTCCGTAGTTCCTTCGCTTACCGCCGCTAAGGTTGCCAATACGGGAATAATATCAGGACATCCAGAGCCATCAATTATAGCAGCTTTGGTGTGAGATCCGCAAGCAGTAATTCCACTCACATCAAATGTAAATTGACTTTCCATGCACTGCATAATTTCCACTATAGCCTTATCACCTTGCAAAGACTTAAAATCCATGCCCTTGCAGGTAACGGAATCTCCCATACTTCCACCTACCAGCCAAAATGCCGCCTGTGACCAGTCACCTTCCACATAGCTATCTTGTGGTATATAGTGCTGTCCGCCTTTTATCTCATAACTGCGGTGTCCGTTATTTTTTACCTTAACACCATACTTATTCAAACAGCTCAGGGTCATATCCACATAAGCTGATGACTCCAAATGTGATGTAATCTCAATTATTGAGTCTCCTTCCAGTAGTGGCAGTGCAAAGAGCAGGCCACTGACAAACTGGCTACTCACATTTCCCGGTAATTTATAAGTACCTGCCTTTAACCTCCCGTTAATCGTCAGAGGTAGCTGACCGTCCTTTAAAGAATATTCCAGTCCTTGACTGTCAAAAATGTCGTAATACGCCTGCAAAGGGCGACTTACCAGCTTACCGTGTCCGCTGAAGGTAAACGGCTCATTCAGCAGCATTCCTAGAGGAATAAAAAAACGCAATGTTGAACCTGATTCACCGCAATCAGCTACATCTTCCGCCTTATATAATCTGCCACTGCCAGTTATTTTCAGTGCACTGCGCCCGGGAATCTTTCCTACCATGTCATCAACCTGTACACCCAGAGCCCGCAAGCAACGGATAGTTGCTTCGATGTCCTTGGACATGCTAATATTATCAATAATGCCCATACCTGCTGCTAAGCCGGCACAGATTATTTCCCTATGTCCCATGCTTTTGGAAGACGGCACGCATATTGTACCCTTTAATTTAGCCGGAATGATGCGGATCTTTTTCATTCTTCTACCCCAAATACTCCGTTATATCCTGCCAGTATATTTTCTGCAGTTTTCCGCTACCAAGATCATTCAAAATAACCAGAGTAATGCTGTTGCCATTTTTCTTCTTATCCCTTTCCATAGTGGCCAGCAAAACTCTTTTTTCCACATCTGCCTCCATTGGCAGATTATATTTTTGCAGAACCTCTGCAATTTTGGCTGCTGTACCTATTAGCGTAAGCCCCATTTCTTCCGTACGTCTTGTAAGTTGATACATGCCTATGGCAACACCTTCCCCATGGGTATAATAACCATAACTGTAATACTGCTCGACGGCATGTCCTATGGTATGACCGAAATTTAGCAGTGCCCTTAATCCCATGTCAAACTCATCCTGCTCAATTATGCGCGCTTTGATTTCACAGCAGCGAGCAACTATATATTCCGCATCATCCAGCAACTCTGCGCCATCAACATATCCTGCCAACTTGATAAACAAATCCTTGTCTTTAATACATCCATATTTTATGGCCTCTGCCAGCCCGTCATGTAAAAAACGCAACGGCAGAGATTGCAAAAGTTCTGTATCAATAAACACGGCTTTGGGCTGATAAAAGGCCCCTGCCAGATTTTTACCGCTTTTTAAATCCACTGCTACTTTACCGCCCACGCTGCTGTCTATCTGCGCTAGTAAGGAAGTTGGCACCTGTACAAAAGCAATACCGCGCATATAACTAGCCGCTGCAAATCCTCCCAAATCGCCGACTACGCCGCCGCCCAAAGTTACTAGCACATCGCTGCGACTAAGTCCAGCCACGGCAATTTTTTCTAAAACGTCGCTTAATACCTGCATATTCTTACTTTGTTCGCCAGCCTCTATTACAATTAATTCAGACGGTAAGCCAGCGACCGCAAGACTGTCATGTAATTGGGCAGCATATAACGGAGCAACATTACTGTCGCTTATGATGGCAACCTTGCAGACACCAGGCAACAATACCCTAAGTTTTGCTCCTACCTGTGACAGAATTCCATTACCAATTTCTACATCATAGGCATGGCTTCCCAAATCAACATGAATGGTCTGCATTAGTAAAGTTCCTTTCTTCTTGTAGCTGCTTTTCTCATGAAATCTTTCAAGGAATCTATATCGCCTGCCCTCAAAGCAATGCTCCAGAGTTGCAGCTGTTCCATGTATTTATCTACTTCGTCGGCCACTCGGTCCTTGTTAGCCAAGAATAAGCTGCTCCATAGTTCTTCGTTAATATCCGCTACCCTGGTCCCATCCCTGAAGCTGCCCGCTATAAAATATTTAGTTTTCTCACTGAAAGAATCGCTGTCTATCAACGCAACTGCCGCTATATGTGGCAAATTACTGGTATAAGCAATAATACTGTCGTGCTCTTCAGGAGAAATTCTTGTTGTATGCTTACAGCCCAAAGCCATGGCAAGGGTCTCAAGCCATTTAATTACCTCTTCGCTGTTATGTTTTTCAGGTATCACTATGTAATTAGCTCCTTGAAAGATTGTTCCATCAGACATATCCAAGCCACTGCCCTGGCGTCCTGCCATAGGATGCCCAGAAATGAATTCCATTCCTGGACGCAGTAATAACTGTACTTCAAAAGGTAAATTCTTTTTTATACCAGAAACATCAGTTAATAAAACTCCTTCTTTCAAAAAGCCAATACTATCTTTCACAAATTTGATAACGGCTTCAGGATATAAAGCGCAAATGACCACATCTGCCTGTCTTATTTCTTCTCCGGCAACTTTTAACGGCACATCTATAATTCCCTGATTCTTCGCCGCAGTTAAGACATTATCATCAATATCAATTCCAATAATGCTCCGCACATGTAAACGCCGCAAAGCTTTGGCAAAGGATCCGCCAATCAACCCTAACCCAACTATTGCAAAATTAAGATTTTTCCAGTCGGTGCTTTTAAAACCAGTTGTCAAAAAAATCACCTCTCCAGCCATTCTTCCATACTACATAAGCTTAGAACTTATCAAGTTCCCTACTGTTATTTTATCATACCTACAGACATTTTCCTACATTTCCCTGCCCATGCTGTCAGCAATTGTTCTAAGTTCATTCATAAGTTCCAGGAATCCCTTTCCTGTAAGTACCTGCCCCGAATCATTGCCTACTTCCAGCATCAATCCGTCAGCACCTGCAGCTATGGCAGCTTTAGCTAAGGAACTAATCATCCATAGCTTTTCCACATCCTGTCTGAGATCCATAATTACCGGAAGATGACTTAACATTTTCACAGCTATTATGGCGCTCAAATCCATGGTCATGTTGTCTGTATATTTCTCAAAACTTTCTATAGCACCAGCACACAAAACTACATTTTTATTGCCGCCAGCCATAATATATTCGGCTGCCAAAATCCATTCTTCTATTGTCGCTCCTGATCCCCGCTTTAAAATTACCGGCCGATTTTCTTTTCCTAATGCTTTAAGCAATTCAAAATTCTGCATATCACGCCCGCTAACCTGCAGGATATCTGCTTGTCTTGCCAGTTTTTTAATATTTTTCATAGCTGTTACTTCAGCTATAAATGGTATTCCTATTGCTTTCCCAGCATCTAAGAACCATGCCGTCTCTCTCTCCATCTGATCAGGATTTATATAAGGAATTGGTTTAAACTCCCTGTTGCTGAGCATCGACGCACCGGCAGATTTAATGGTATGTGCCAAATCAACCGCCTGAACGGCACTTTCTAAAGACATAGCACTTACAATGATATGAAGTTTACGGCCTCCTATTTCAATTTCCCCGGCATTAACAACACTTCCCTCTAGGCGGAGCATGCGCCCTACATACTTAAATGATCCTGCTGTTTCGGCCGGAACTACTGTATCAATTTTCTCGCTGACGCCGCTTTTAAAATTACTTTCCAAGGAAACCACCCCCTCTGAGCAGCCTGCATGCTACTTTAAATATTAATTTTAATTTACAAATAGCGTCCTATAATTTTTGCAATTCCATGTAATTCTTTCATTAGCTTCTCAAAGCGTTCCGGTTTCAAGGATTGTGCTCCATCAGATAATGCGTGTTCCGGATCATTATGCACTTCAATCAAAAGGCCGTCTGCTCCTGCAGCTACGGCAGCTTTTGCCAATGGTTCTACCATCCACCACATACCGGCCGCATGACTTGGATCTACAATTATCGGAAGATAGCTAAGTTTTTTTATTACAGGAATAGCACTTAAATCTAATGTGTTACGTGTATAATGTTCAAATGTACGTATTCCGCGCTCACACAAAATTACGTTTTCATTACCGCCAGCCATAATATATTCAGCTGACATAATCCATTCTTCTATTGTCGCAGATAACCCGCGTTTTAAAAGAACTGGTTTACTGGTCTTGCCGAGCTCCTTCAGTAATTCGAAGTTCTGCATATTGCGTGCACCCACCTGAATCAGATCCACGTCTTCCACAAAGCGGTCGATTTTGTCTGCCGACATTATTTCAGTAACAATAGGTAATCCGGTTTCAGCTTTTGCCGCCTTCAGGTAATCTATGCCCAGTTCTTTCAGTCCCTGGAAAGAATAAGGTGAAGTGCGCGGTTTAAATGCACCACCACGCAAAAGCGTTGCGCCTGACTCCCTGACGGACTTTGCCACATTGGTAACCTGTTCCATGCTTTCCACGGAACAAGGTCCCGCAATAACCTGAATTTTTTGCCCGCCGAATTTTATACCATCCACATCAATGATACTGTCCTCCGGATGAAACATGCGGTTGGCGCGTTTAAAAGGTTCCTGTACGCGCATGACTTTTTCCACGAAATCATCGACGCGCAGTAAGTTGATATCAAGACTGCTAGTATCACCAATGATACCGAAAATTGTCATATTTACGCCATTAATTTCATTGATTTGGAAGCCCTGATTTTTAAGGTTATTCTTTACCCTTGTTTTAGCTTCCTCTGGTGCTCCTGGTTTGAATACAATTACCATAATTTACCTCTCCTTTTTTCTTTCTTTATGTTGACACGGAAAATAAAAAAACGGGCGCTCGTAAGAGAAGCCCGTTTCTGTAACGATTTTATAAACGACAGATTACATACCGTCTAAAAGACATCTATTTACGAACAAACTGCTAACTGAACTTTGCCATCCAAAATAACCGGCGCTAAAATAAAAGCTAAAGCCCGGTACATAATAAAATCCATATTCAGCTACAGTTTTTCTCGTACTAGAGTCCATTAAGTTCACCTGCAAAATATTCCCCACCTGTATTTCTCCAAGCAGGTCTGGAGACATTTTAGCCTTTTTAAATATAAACGTCAAGCAAAAAGCGTAACTTTTTTTACTTATTGCGTAAAAACATATTAAATGTAAAATATGTTACATTATAGACCTATCTGCCGTTATCTTCGTCGATTACTCCAGCCAGATAAGTCCATCCGCAATCCTGACACACTTTCCCTTCCTTCATTAAATGCCCAAGTGCCCTTTTAAAGGCTGCTTTGCTGATACCAAATTTCTGTTTTATTATCTCCGTATGTGTGCTATCGCAATATGGCATTTTACCGTTACGTATTAATAAAAATTTATAAATATTATCAGTATCACTAATTAAGGCTTCTTCTTTTTGTAAGCGCAGGGATATATTAATTCTACCGTCCTCACGTATATAGGTTACACGGCCTGTTATCTCCTGTCCGAAATCTAGTTTTCCTCTTGGTACCTCGCTGGAATGAAGGAAAGCTATATATCTTTGCTTAGTAAAAATAAAAAAACCATCTCCAAGAATATTGTAAACTGTACCCGAAACTTCATCTCCGACTTTAATTCCTTCTGCAGGTCGGGAAGCTTTTACAATATCATCTTCAACCCGCATAGTTACAGCAGGACGTCCGCTTTTGTCACGATACAGTTTAATCCATACCATCTGTCCAGGACTTACGTGTCCACGCATCTGTCTATATGGCAAAAACACTCCACGCTCCGCGCCAATATCCACGAATCCGCCATCTTTTGTCACACTAAGCACTTTAGCATAAGCCAATTGACCTTCTCGCATTTTTGGCAATTTCATACTGGCAGTTAAACGCCTGCTGGGATCTAGATAAAGATATACGCGAACTTTATCGCCTTCCTTAATATCTCCAGTCTGCTGCAGCCTGTGTAATAAAATGTCATCACTGGTACTTCCTGTTCCTGCATCAAGGAAAGCTCCCAATTCACTCAAACGGGCTACTCTAAGTGTAACCACATCTCCAGGACGGTATTTCCACACAGTATTTAGTGTTTCTTTGTTTTTCATTCCTTCTTCTCCTCGAAAGCTTCTGAAGGTGCATCTGCCCAGAGCTGTTCAAGGTTATAGAAATCCCTCTCTTCATCCAGAAAAATATGCGTTACCACGTCGCCGTAATCCAATAAAATCCAACGTCCCCCTGCATATCCTTCCTTATGGGCATGGAATATTCCTAATTCAGCCATTTTATCTTCAACATTATCTGCAATTGCCTGTACTAATATACTGTTAGAAGCACTGCAGATAACAAAATAATTAGTTACAGACGATAATCCTTCCATGTCCAGCAGCAGAATACTCTTGGCTTTTTTGTCACTAGCAAATTTAGCAATACTCCCTGCTTTCTCTTTACTATCCATTAATTTAAAACCCCCTATTACAACATTCTAAGTTTCCTCGCCTTTTTCCTGTGATTTTTCATCACTTTCTTTTTCGTCTTTGTCACTATCATCCATATGAGGTATCTTCAGTTCATCCAGTGATCTATTCACGGACTCTCTGTCCGTATTCCAATAACTTATTCCCGTAGTATCGTCAAATTGACCGTATAACATACCGCTTCTTATTTTATCATCACCAAAAAATTTAAAACTGTTGACTGCTTTCAGCAAAGTAAGCGTATTCAAATCCGTCTCGACATATTTACCAAGCATAGCCATAAGACTGCTTATTTTAGGAAGATTCTGGATAGAAAATATCTGTTCCGCAGCTGCCTTTAAAAACTTCTGCTGCCGTTGCACGCGCCCAATATCCCCAAGTTCATCCTCACGGAAGCGGACGTATTCACCAGCCGTTTTCCCATCCATATGCTGATATCCATGCTTTATATTAATCAGTAAATCTGCGTATGGATCCTCATAATACATATCTTTTTCCACATATATGTCGACACCGCCAATAAGATTTACGCAGTCAATAAATCCCCGCCAGTTAGCCAGTACGTAGTAATGAACAGGAACTTTCAATAGATTGGCCACTGTTTGTTTAGCCATAACTACCCCGCCATAAGCGTAAGCTGCATTTATTTTATCAGTGTCCCTGTGCCCAGGCAAAACAACATTAGTATCGCGGGGAATTGATAATAATGCCACATCATTTTTCTGCGGATCGAAGCTTAACAGTAAAATAGCATCCGTCCTCTTAGGCTCCGATTCTCCGGCCTCGCTGTCTCCATCATCAACTCCCAAGAGCAGAACATTAATGCGATCTCTCAGTTTTTCCTCACTGACCTTACTCTCTTCAGCAACAGTAACATTTACATGCGGCGGGTTTATAAGGTTATCATATATCCAAACACTGCTCCAAAATGCTACAGTCAACAATACGGAATAACTAACCAGTAAAAGCAACAGTCTTCCCCAACGCAGTTTTCGCTTTTTGCCAGGCCGTATATTATTATTTCCTTCCATTAGCCATAGCTCTCCTACTTATTTCCTTTTTTGCAGCTACCAGCTGATTGTACCCAGCAATGCAGCCAGTATGTATCAAAAGATCATATTTCAATAAATAACAAATAGTTTTCCTGTAAGCGCAAATCATGGCTTCTTCCATGTTTTTCATTGCCAGCTTACGTAGCTCTTCGATTCCTGCAAAATCACGACTCGGCTCCAACAAATCAGCCAGATATACTGCCATGGCCAAAGGAGTCATATTATCTGTTCCGATACTGTGATATCTAATTGCGTCAAGGATTTCTCTATCAGTAACCCCATACTTATTCCTGGCATAATAAACCCCAAGTTTAGCATGAAGTAGTACTGGCTGTGCCGCTTCAACTGGATCCACTTCCAAGCCAAATTCTGTCATTTTGCCCAGACTTTCCCGACTTGGTATCTGCCGTCCGCAGTCATGTAGCAGAGCAGCCACTCCAACTTTATCTTTATCAATCCCATGAGCCGCAGCCAGTTTCAAAGCTGTTTCATACACTGCAAGCGAATGTTTATATCGTTTTAACGGTAATGACATTTTTAAAAGGCTTTTCATCTCGTTAAATTTTAACATCTTTATTTACCTCACTGCTATCAAATAAATACAATCTATGCCCATGTATATATTTTTCAACCCTGACAGGCACAAGCCCTTCCAAACTTTTGCATTCTTTTACACGACAGCGTATATCAGTTGATGATACAGCATATTCAGGAATATTAAGTAAAATAATCTTATCTTTTGCCGCAGGCCCCAATTGCCGACTAGCTTTTTCAATTACATGTCCATAGCCTGGCCTTCCAGCAGCTACAAACGTCACCCTCTGCAGAAGCTGTTCAATTCTGTTCCAAGTATATAGCAGCGGCACCGAATCAGCTCCAATAATAAAATACAGCAAGTATTCAGGATACAGTTGCTGCATCTCCGTAATTGTATCAATAGTATAAGATATCCCGCTGCGCTTTATTTCCAAATCCGATACAGTAAAATATGGATATTTTTCCACTGCAAGAGCAGTCATATTATATCGATCCAATGCCGAAGCGCAGTCCATTCCAACTTTATGCGGAGCTGTATACGCAGGAATAAAAATAACTTTTTCCAGTTGCAAATATCTGTACACAGCCTGTGCCAGACGTATATGGCCGTTATGGACAGGATCAAATGTTCCGCCCAAAATGCCCAGCTTTTTTTTATACACAGACATCCTCCCTAGTGATATTTATCTTATTATTTTATTATATCAATCCGTAAGTATTTGTACAACTTTATGCAATACAACAATTATCGCCATCAGCAGCAATAGGGCTTTAAAACGATCCTTAAAATCGAAAACTGTTTTAAGCCTTCTCAGATATTCCAAGAAGGCCTTCAAATATTCTTTATATGTCGTTTTTGGGGTTGAATTTCTTTTATTGTTCATAGTATTATTCATAGCGCAAAGCATCAATAGGATCAAGCAAAGCTGCCTTTCGGGCTGGATAAATTCCAAAGAATAATCCTATTCCTACTGAAAATACTACTGCAACAATTATTGCGGAAACAGAAATCGCAGTATTCCAGCCTGCAAAATAACTAATGGCAAAAGAGGCGCCCACACCCAGAACTGCCCCAAAAAAACCACCTACAATGCCAATAACCATGGCTTCAATAAGGAACTGCAATAAAATATTATCATATGTAGCGCCCAAGGCTTTCCTGATCCCTATTTCCCTAGTACGTTCCGTAACGGAAACAAGCATAATATTCATAATTCCAATACCACCTACCAGCAGACTTATTGCGGCAATGCAACCAAGAAGTACCGTAATGGTATTGGCCGTTTCCATCATGGTTTCCATAATGGCCGCCATATTGCCTATAGTAAAATCATCGTACTCTCCGGCTTTAATTCTATGCCGCTGCCGCAATACCTGTTCTACACCTGCCTGTACATCGTTTATAACATTTTCATTCACCGCCTGTATGGTTATGCGCTGCACATGGGTAATACCCATCATCCTGTTCTGTGCAGTAGTCAATGGTATAAAGACGATGTCATCCTGGTCCATACCGCCGCCAGACTGCCCTTTACTTTTGAGCAAGCCTATCACCTGAAATGGCGCCTTATTTATCCGCATAATACTGCCTACGGTATTTTCATCGGGAAATAGATTATCGGCAACTGTTTTACCAATAACGCATACCCTAGCACGGCTGTTTAAATCGCGTTCCGTAAAAATACGTCCGTTATTAAGTTCATAATTCTGTATCTCGAAATTACTGGGAGTAGTGCCTTCTACCCTTGCCGCCCAGTTCTGGTTACCGACCACCAGTTGATAACTGCTGTTGACACTGGCAGAAATACCTGCAATATCATCCACCTGTTTTTCAATGGCCTGAGCATCCTCGAATGTAAGCCTTGCACCTTCGCCAGCAGCAATGCGTGCTCCTGTGGTAGTACGCCCACCAGAACTTACAATCAGTAGATTACTGCCCAATCGAGAAATGTTATTCTTTATGCTATCCTTCACGCCAAAGCCAAGACTAACCATGGCTATTACGGCTCCCACGCCAATAATTATGCCCAATAGAGTTAAAAAGGTACGCAGTTTGTTTGAGGTTATGCCAGCTAAAGCCATTTTTATGGACTCATTCAGCATCCTGCTTACCTCCGTTCATCACTCATCAATTTTCCATCTCTCATAACCAAAATTCGCTTGGTCTGCTCGGCGATATCTGGTTCGTGAGTTACCATTACCACTGTTTTACCGCTGTCATTCATGGACTTGAAAATATCCATGACTTCATAACTTGATTTTGTATCCAAGTTACCTGTAGGTTCATCAGCCATAATGATAGCCGGATTATTAACTATGGCCCGTGCTATAGCCACCCGCTGGCGCTGCCCGCCACTCATTTCCATGGGCTTATGGTCCAGTCTGTCACCGAGTCCCACTGCAACCAATGCCTGATGAGCACGCTCCATACGCTCATCTTCCTCTACCCCTGCATAAATCAAAGGCAGAGCCACATTTTCCTGCGCAGTAAGCCGCGACAAAAGATTAAAATTTTGGAAAACGAAACCTATCTTAGCATTGCGTGTACGCGCCAATTCATCATCGTTATATCCTGCAATTTCCTTCCCATCCAGATAATATTCTCCAGACGTAGGGCGATCTAAGCATCCCAAAATATTCATCATCGTTGATTTGCCACTGCCGGAAGGTCCCATTATTGAAGTAAATTCCCCGAATTCTATTATAACATCTACGTGATCAAGCGCATGTACGATACTGTCACCCATCACGTATGTTTTTACGATATCTTTAAGTTCAATTACCGTGCTCATAACCGCCTCTTCCATTTCATCACATCGGCGGTGGTCCCATACGGCCGCCACTATTGCCGCTCTGAGTAGCTATAGCCTTTTTTACTACCAGCATGTCTCCTTGCTGCAGGTCAGGTGCCGTAACGGCAAACTCACTATCGTTGCCCAGTTTAATCTGTACATTAACCTCTCTGCTTTTTTTTGTTTTTTCATCGTATACCTGTACATAGCGGCGCTGTCCTTCAACATAAATACAGTTTATAGGAATTATCAGCGTATTTTCAATTTTATTTACAATAATTTCCGTTCTTGCGGTCATTTTCGGCAATAATTTCCCTTTAGCATCATCCACATTGACATACACCGTATAATAGACTACGTTATTCTCGGTTTCTGCAGCGCGTGAAATAAGTCTTACAACACCTTTGAAAATTTCGTTAGGATAGGCATCAACAGAAAATTCCACTTTCTGTCCTACCATTACCTGTCCTATGTCTGATTCATCAACTTTTGCTTCAATCTGCATATTATCGAGAGTTGCCACGGACATAATAACCTGGGGCTCGCTGATACCTGAACTGATAGTTTGCCCTACAGGTGTAGGCTCACCAATAATATATCCATCTATGGGGGTCGTAATGACAGTATCATGTACATCAGAAGCTGCTTTATCGTAATTTGTTTTTGCTACCAAATAATCAGTATATACGCTGTCATAATCATATTTTGAAATAGCCCCATGCGCTAACAATTCACTGTATCTTCTATAGTTAGTTTCAGCATTGTCCAGCTTGGCTTGCATCTCCATGAGTGTAGCCTTAAGGGCGGTATCGTCCAGTCTCACCAGAACATCCCCTGCATTGACATGCTGATTTTCTCTCACATTAACTTCCACAATACGTCCAGTGATTTTTGAACTGATATCAACATTATCAACAGCACTTAAACTGCCTGTCGCCGATACAGTCTTCATCAAATTACCTTTTCCTACTTGCGCAAGCTTTATGGGATGGTTCTCCGCTACAGTACTTTCATAGTACATATAGCCAGCATAACCGCTTACAATAAGAAAAATCAAAAAAAATAAAGCATATTTATTCCTTTTGAAAAAATTAAACACCCATATCCCTCATTTACATACATTTACATATTAATACTGGACTTTATTGTTTATTATACATCTATATTACCATATGGTCAAAACCAGTATACAAATAGACATATTTCTTTTTTAACAACGTTCGTGAAAATTAAATATACAACGGATAATTTTTATATATTTATAGTACTTCATTGCTCCTGTTATAAAAAGCAGGCTATCACGCGTACTACGTACAATAAAAAAATAACCGATACGAACGTATCGGTTATTTTGAAACCAATAAATTATTTCCCAACAGGGCCTATCATGGCAAGCATCGCGCCTGCAGCTACTGCAGTACCAATAACGCCTGCAACGTTCGGACCCATGGCATGCATAAGCAGGAAGTTGGCTGGATTATACTGCTGCCCAATACGCTGAGACACACGGGCAGCCATAGGTACTGCAGATACTCCTGCAGAACCAATAAGCGGATTTGTCTTTCCGCCGTCTGCAATACACATGATTTTTCCGAAAACAACACCCATCAAAGTACCAGCAGCAAAAGCTACCAAACCTAAGCAGATAATAAGTATGGTCTGATAGGTCAGGAAGGACTCAGCCTTCATCGTCAGACCAGTACCGGTAGCCAGCATAATGGTTACCGTATTCATCAATGCATTCTGAGCAGTATCGGACAGACGGTCCAGACAACCTGCTTCCCTGAACAGGTTACCCAGCATAAGCATACCAATCAATGCGGTTACCGGAGGTAACAGCAGAGAAATCATTACGGTAGACATAATCGGGAATACTACTTTTTCAAAATGTGTTACTGTACGAAGCTGAGACATAACAATTTTACGGTCAGCTTTAGTAGTAAACAATTTCATGATTGGCGGCTGAATCAGCGGTACCAGAGACATATATGAATATGCGGCAACCGCTATAGCACCCAGCAAATGCGGGGCCATTTTCGCCGTCAGATAAATTGCCGTCGGGCCATCGGCACCGCCGATGATGCCGATGGAAGCAGCTTCCTGTACAGTAAAGCCAAGAAGCATTGCGCCAAGCAGGGCAATGAATACGCCGCCCTGAGCAGCTGCTCCCAGCAGCAATGTTTTAGGGTTAGCAAGCAACGGACCAAAGTCCGTCATTGCACCTACACCCATGAAGATCAACGGAGGGAATACCTCGTGGTGGATACCGTACATAATAACGGCCATTACACCAGGTTCCTCAAATCCGTTTTTAGGAACGTTTGCCAGCAAGCACCCAAATGCAATCGGTGACAGCAGCAACGGCTCAAAACCTTTGCCAATAGCAAGGTAGAGGAGCACAAATCCTACTAACATCATAATAAAATTGCCCATATTATATGCTACGTAGCCGGAATCGTCCCAAACGGATACTAAAGCAACTAAGAAAGCTTCCATTTAATATCCTCCCAATTTTCAGATTACGGAAAACCCTCTGCGAACAGGCTTCCCGAGGAACAGTCAATCTGACTGTTTGAACCTATATTACAGAACGATCATAACATCGCCGGTGTTAACGGTCTGGCCTGCAGCAACGAAAACATCGGAAATGGTACCGTCAGACGGAGCCATAATTTCATTCTGCATCTTCATAGCTTCGAGGATCATGAGAACGTCGCCGGATTTTACAGCGTCGCCAACTTTGCATTTAACTTCCAATACCTTGCCAGGCATAGGAGCGCTAACAGTTGCAGCACCAGCGGCAACTGGTTTTGCAGCCGGAGCAGGAGCGGCTTTTGAAGCAGGAGCGGCTTTTGGAGCAGGAGCGGCAGCAGGAGCAGCAGCTCTAGGAGCAGGAGCAGCAACGCCGCCTACTTCTTCAACTTCAACTTCATACGCAGTACCATTAACGGTGATAGTGTACTTTTTCATGGATATGAATCCTCCTTAAAATCTCGTTTTTATAAATAGAATCTGAAATACTAAAAAGAGTTTAGAAGCACTCTTTACGAACGCTAATAGCTTCTATATGCGCATTTGCCGTCCATCCTGTATTAGGCAGACGACGTACACATGCAATTTGCTCAGAACTGTAACCAAGTGCTGCCACTGCTGCTGCAATAACAGCGATAACTTCGCTGTCATCCTTTACAGGAGCTGCAACGGCTGCAGGAGCTGCTGCAGGAGCAGGAGTTGCCGGTTTTGCAACCTTTTTCTTGGTCGGGTCAATTACCTGAATCAGGCTCATGAGTATACCCAATGCAATCAATACACCAAAAACAATGGTCATATTGATAAAGGCAATCAACCAAGGATTAGTGGTAACAGGGCCCATTTTATTTCACCTCATCTTTTACTCAAATTAAGCGCTATACAGCTTCTCTCAAATTATAACGGAATATTGCCGTGGCGTTTTGCCGGACGGGTTTCGCGTTTGCTCTCGAGCATCTGCAGAGCGTTAATGATGGTGGGACGAGAGTTTTTAGGCTCAATAACCATATCAACCATACCGCGCATAGCTGCCTGGTAAGGAGTTGCAAAGTTATCAATATACTCTTCAGTCTTAGCTTTAACGTCAGGATCATTCTTGAAAATGATGTTAGCTGCGCCAGCAGGTCCCATAACTGCGATTTCAGCAGTCGGCCAAGCAATAACCTGATCAGCACCGAGATCCTGGGAGCACATTGCCAGGTAAGATCCGCCGTAAGCTTTACGAGTTACCATGGTTACCTTAGGAACAGTTGCTTCAGAGTAAGCATACAGCAATTTAGCGCCGTGACGGATGATTCCGCCATATTCCTGATTGCAGCCAGGCAGGAAGCCAGGAACGTCAACTAGATTCAGCAGAGGAATGTTGAATGCGTCGCAGAAGCGGATGAAGCGGGCACCTTTATCAGAAGCGTTAATATCAAGGCAGCCTGCCATAACTTTCGGCTGATTTGCAATAATGCCGACGGTCTGACCATCCATACGTGCAAAGCAAGTAATAATATTGGTTGCCCAATATTTCTGAGAGTCATAGAATTCACCGTTATCAACAATAGCCTTAATAACATCATACATGTCATATGCCTTGTTGGAATCATCTGGCAATAATGTGTTCAGATAATCCTCTGTACGCATAGGATCGTCACCAGTCTCTACAATCGGAGCACTTTCCATATTATTGGAAGGCAGGAAAGAGAGCAAATAGCGAATCTGCCGCAGGCAGTCTTCATCGTTTTCCGCAGCAAAATGAGCAACACCAGAAGTAGAGTTGTGGGTCATTGCTCCACCCAACTGCTCCTGAGTTACATCTTCGCCGGTAACGGACTTGACAACTGCAGGTCCGGTAATGAACATCTTTGAAGTGTTCTTTACCATATAAATGAAGTCTGTCAATGCCGGGCTATAAACAGCGCCGCCAGCAGAAGGTCCCATGATTGCGGAAATCTGCGGTACAACACCGGAAGCGATGGTATTCTCGAAGAAGATCTTACCATAGCCTGCCAGAGCATCAACAGCTTCCTGAATACGAGCACCGCCGGAATCATTCAGGCCAACAAGCGGAGCACCCATTTTGAGAGCAAGGCGCTGAACCTTGACGATTTTTGCAGCGTGCATTTCGCCAAGAGAACCGCCTTCAACGGTGAAGTCCTGAGCGAATACATAGACAAGACGTCCGTCTATGGTGCCATAACCAGTGGTCACGCCTTCACCAGGAAGTTCTTTCTTGTCCTGACCGAAGTTTGTGCAACGATGCCGAACGAAACGATCCAATTCCACAAAGGAACCTTCGTCAAGCAATGCACCAATTCTTTCACGAGCGGTCATTTTGCCGGACTCGTGCTGTTTTGCAACGCGTTTTTCACCGCCTGCAGCCAGAATTACTTCGGACTTTTTGAGCATTTTCTCAATTCTTTCTTGAGTAGACAAATCTTACACCTCCATCATTTTGGGAGAACAATTTATTTACACGTGCTGGAAATGCATCTCGTGTACATTCCCAGCATAATGTAACCTAGTCATACGGCTTTTGCAGAATTAATCCACAAAGGTTGCAGCCGGTTGGCACAGCTCGAGCAGCAAGCCAGCAGATTTCGGGTGAACGAAAGCTATCTTCATCTTGCCAGCGCCATCGCGAGCAACCTTATCAATCATCCTAACTCCAGCAGCCTCGCAAGCAGCAATAGCAGCTTTCAGATCATCCACACGAAGAGCCATATGCTGGATTCCAGGCCCGTTTTTAGCAATGTACTTGCCAATAGGACCATCATTGTTCTGGGTAATATCAACGAGAAGCTCAATAAGAGTTTCGCCACAGGGAACAAATACAGTTTCTACACCCTGATCAAGAACCTTTTCACGATCAGTAACCGAAAGTCCAAGAACCTCAGTATAGAGCTTTGCAGCGGCGTCCAGATCAGCACATGCAATACCAATGTGATCAACACAAATTGTTTTGAATGCCATAATAATTCCTCCTAAATTTTATTTTTGGTGTTTTATTTCAAAACTTTACCAGCAATATCATCAACGACAGAATATGGTTCCAATTCACGGGTTTGCAATTTTAGAACTATTTGCTCAAATTTTTCC
Organism: Phascolarctobacterium sp.; assembly: GCA_021201965.1. Lineage (GTDB taxonomy): Bacteria > Bacillota > Negativicutes > Acidaminococcales > Acidaminococcaceae > JAJQAO01. Next base: position 12,777 of record JAJQDY010000015.1, on the reverse strand, counting down.
GTTGAAACAACATTCTTGTCGATGTAACGGTTTACGCGCTCATTAAGCATAGCGGTAACCTCATTTTTAATACGGGCTTTGCGAATATCACTCAATTTCCCCGATTCAATTAAATATGCCCTATGTGCCTCAATAGAGTCCACAACAGCCTCTATACCTTCACCATTACTAGCTACCGTCCTGTTAATCGGAGGACGCCAAGCAACATGTTCGGGATTTAATTCAAGCATCATTTCGATCTCAATGTTAAGCTTGTCAGTACCTTCACGGTCAGCTTTATTAATTGTGAAAAGATCACCAATTTCAAGTATACCAGCTTTAATAGCCTGAATATCATCGCCCATGCCGGGAATTACAACAACCATGGTTGTATCTGCAGTCTTGACAATATCTACCTCAGACTGCCCTACACCTACAGTTTCAACAATAATAATATCCATGCCATAAGCATCCATAAGTTTTACGACATCGCCGGCTTTTTGTGATAATCCGCCAAGACTGCCGCGTGTTGCCATAGAACGAACAAAAATTCCTTCATCCGCAGTAAGATCCATCATTCTGATACGATCACCTAAAATAGCACCGCCAGAATACGGGCTTGTAGGATCAATAGCTACAATACCAATTGTTTTACAACGTTTACGATATTCTTTCGCCAGTTTATCAGTTAAAGTACTTTTACCAGTGCCCGGAGCACCAGTAATACCAACTACATATGCATTGCCAGTATTGGGATATATTTCCGTCATTATTTTTACAGCATCGTCATATTCATTTTCAACGGCAGTAATTGCCTTAGATAATGCAAGACGAGAATGATTCAATAACTCTTCAACTATATTCAAGTTTCACACCGCCTTGTTTGAATCAGCGAATATTTTATAGTGCAAGCCGGGACAAACCCGGCCTGCACTATAAAATTAATCAGATTATTTTACGTTAGCATTAATGTAGTCAACAATAGCACTAGTCGGAGTACCAGGAGTAAATATTTCTTTAATCCCAGCAGCTTTCAGTCCAGGGACATCGGAATCTGGAATAACGCCGCCGCCGATAACCAGAACGTCCTTCATGCCCTTCTCATTCAGCAGTTCAACTACCTTCGGGAAAAGAGTGTTGTGAGCGCCAGACAGCAGAGACAAAGCAACAACGTTTGCGTCATCCTGTAGAGCAGCTTCAGCGATTTGCTCCGGAGTAAGCCGAATACCAGTATAAATTACTTCAAAACCAGCATCACGCAATGCGCGAGCTATAACTTTTGCACCGCGGTCATGACCATCAAGACCTGGTTTAGCAACTAAAACTTTCACTTTTGCCATTATGTGTTACCTCCGTATTATTGTTTAATGTTTACAAATTAAAGGCTTGTATGAGGCTGATATTCGCCGAATACCTTTCTCATAACGCCGCAGATTTCACCTTCGGTTGCATATGCGCGAACAGCGTCAAGGATCAGAGGCATCAAGTTTGTATCACTTGCGCAGCCGGCTTCCAGAGCTGCCAGAGCTGCTTTAACTTTGGCATTATCACGGCTAGCTTTCAGCTTATTAACTTTATCTGCCTGCTGTCTGCCTACAGAAGTGTCTACGCGCAGCAGGTTTTTCGGTGCTTCTTCTTCCTGCTGGAATTTGTTAACACCAACGATGATACGTTCATTTTTTTCAATTTCCATCTGCCATTTGTAAGCAGAATCCTGAATCTCTTTTTGGATGTAACCTTTAGCGATTGCTTCAGGGGCTCCGCCAAGTTCATCAATTTTCTTAATGTAATCCCAAGCTTCAGCTTCGATCTTATCGGTAAGAGCTTCTACATAGTAGGAACCGCCCAACGGATCAACAGTATCAGCCAAACCGGATTCATAGGCAACAATCTGCTGGGTACGCAGAGCGATGGCTACGGATTCTTCAGTCGGCAGAGCTAATGCTTCGTCTTTGGAATTGGTGTGTAAGGACTGGGTGCCGCCCATTACAGCAGCTGCGGTCTGCAGAGCAACACGAACGATATTGTTATTCGGCTGCTGAGCGGTCAGCATTGAACCTGCAGTCTGGCTATGCACACGGAGCATCTGGGATTTCGGTTTCTTAGCACCGAAACGTTCTTTCATAACTTTGGCCCATATGCGGCGTGAAGCACGGAATTTAGCAACTTCCTCGAGTACGTTGTTATGAGCATTCCAGAAGAAAGACAAACGGCCAGCAAATGCGTCAACGTCCATACCAGCTTTAATAGCTGCTTCTACATAAGCAATACCATCAGCGATGGTAAATGCAATTTCCTGAGAAGCGGTAGAACCTGCTTCACGGATATGATAACCGGAAATGGAAATCGTATTCCATTGCGGAACATTTTTGGAGCAATATTCAAAAATGTCGGTAATCAGACGCATGGACGGAGTCGGTGGGAAAATGTACGTTCCGCGAGCTGCGTATTCTTTCAGAATATCATTCTGAATGGTTCCGCGCAGCTTATCAGGGGTAATTCCCTGTTTCTCAGCAACTGCAATGTACATAGCGAGCAGCACAGATGCAGGAGCATTGATAGTCATAGAAGTGGAAACCTTATCGAGAGGAATCTGATCGAAAAGAATTTCCATGTCAGCCAAAGAGTCAATAGCAACGCCTACTTTGCCAACTTCGCCTTCAGCCATAGCATCGGTAGAATCATAACCGATCTGGGTTGGGAGGTCAAATGCGCAGGACAGGCCGCTGCCGCCATTAGCTAACAGGTAACGGTAACGTTTGTTGGATTCTTCGGCTGTGGAGAAACCAGCGTACATACGCATGGTCCAGAAACGGCCGCGATACATGGTGGGCTGTACTCCACGAGTATAAGGATACTCACCAGGGAATCCAAGTTTCTCAGTGTAATCAAAGCCTTCACCAAGATCCAGCGGGGTGTACAGCCTGTTAGCTGCAATGTTTACGCGTTCAGGGGTTTTTGCAAGTTTAGCTTCTACATCAGCAGTATACTTGTCAAACCCAGCTTTAATGTTTTCAAATGCCATTCTCAAATCCTCCTTAAAATATTTTGTTTGCATATTCCGGATTGGACAGATCCGAAATATTGGTGAGAGTGTCCGCCAAGGACGGTATATGCCAAAGCACAAGGCTTCGTCAACATAGTTTTGTATTTACCTGCAGACAAACTCTCTGCAGGTAAATACAATTGTGAACTTAGTTTAAACTGTTTTCTTGAAGTTATCAAAAATTTTTAAATTATTTTTTCTCCATAGTTCCCGTTGCATTGAAGCGATTATGGAAATCAAAAGCTTCCGTCAGCAGATGTGGAGTCTGGCTGTAGCCGCAGGCTTCACATGCTCTCTTGAAGTAATCGTACAGCAAGGTCTGATATTTCGGGTTAGCAATCTGATCTATAATAATCGGAGCTTTTTCTTTCGGGGTCAAACCACGCAAATCGGCCACTCCGCGCTCAGAAACGATTACGTCAACGTCCAGAGTCGGATGGTCAATATGGCTGCAGAAAGGAACAACTGAACTTATGGCCCCACCCTTAGCCAAGGAATTAGTGAAGAATACTGTCATGAAACCGCTGCGAGCAAAGTCACCGCTGCCGCCAACACCATTCATCAGTTTAACGCCAGTAACATGAGTGGAGTTTACGTTACCATAAATATCAACTTCAATTGCAGTGTTCATAGCGATAACACCAATGCGGCGTGCTACTTCAGGGTTATTGGAAACTTCCTGAGGACGCAAAATAATATATTTCTTATATTTTTCAACATTATCATAGAGCCTCTTCTGCCCTTCCGGAGACGGGGTCAGTGAAGTGCCAGAGCAAATGCGCAGTTTGCCAGCGTCAATCAAATCAAGCATGCCGTCCTGAATAACTTCTGTGTAAACGGTTAAATCTTCAAAGTCTGAATTTACCAAGCCATTAATTACAGCATTGGCAACAGAACCTACACCAGACTGCAACGGCAATAAATTCTTCGGTAAACGGCCCCCTGCAACTTCAGCTTTCAGGAAATTAACCAGGTTTTTGCCCATCTGTTTAGCTTCCTCATCAATAGCACCTAAAGGACGAACCTTATCAGTAACATCACAAGGAACCACTGCTACAATCTTGCTTAAGTCACAAGGAATATAAGTAGTGCCTATCCTGTCTTCTGGTTTTTCTATAGGAATAACCTTACGAACCGGTGGATCCGCTGGGAGATAGGAATCATGCATACCTTCCAAAGCAAGCGGTTGAGTGACATTAACCTCAATGATTACTTTCGGAGCCGTTGCGATATAAGAAGTGCTATTACCCATGGATGTAGTCGGAATAATACCAACTTTTCCATTGCCAAGATCAATAATCTTGCACGCTTCTACGATGGCAACATCTATCTTTTTACGACCAGGTAGGAAGCCATAACGTGTCATTTGAGCAAACTGGCTCAGATGAATATCTGCGTATTTTACTTTGTTTTCATTGATAGCTTTGCGCAGAGTGGCGTTAGTCTGGTAGGGGAAACGACGATTCATTATTCCTGCTTCAACCATAGCCTGATCAATCTCTGGACCAACAGAAGCACCAGTACATACGCTTACTTTAAAAGGAGTTTTCTTGCCTTTTTCAGATAAAGCCAAGGGCAGAGCTTTAGGATAGCCAGACGGCGTAAAGCCGCTGACACCCAAATAGTCACCGTCTTTCACGAATTTCGTAGCTTCTTCGGCAGTCATAACTTTGCCAGCTACCGCATCACAAATGCGATCTTTAATGTCGATCATGTTTACCTTCCTCCTTGTATTTAGGTCATTTTACTAAGAGAACTATTCCCTCTATAATAAAACTTATCAGCACACTTCCAGAAAGATGGAAGCACTACGGATAAGACTTTACCAAAATACCCTAACGCAAAACCTTCCCGTGTATTCACCGCATAAAACTAATTCTACTTAAAAAACAGGTCCTTCTAAAATCAAAAAACCACAAGATCCGTATCTGACTTCTGACATAGCTATAACATATTTCAACTGTTTTGTTGACAATTTTACGAAATATATTTTTTGATTCTAACGTCTATTCTTTTTTGTATATTTCTTTACGCTATTATAATATCAATAATCCAACAATATATCAAGTTTTCTTTTTGGAATTGCATGAAATTTTTATATGGCAAAACCTCCCCATTTATATGTGAATTATATGCAATATATTTAGGAAGACTCTATTATTTAATACAATATAGCAATTTTATTCTTTCTCATTCACCTTTACTGATTTAGAAGAATAGTGTGTGTGTAATAGATGATGCGCTTTTTCTCCAAGAGGCTTACCCATCCAGGTATCATAAAGGATTTTTATTTCTGGATTTTCATGAGATTTACGCAATTCGCTACGCCTGTCACAATCAAGCAACGCTGCCCGTCGCGCCTCCCTAATCTGCCTGTTTACAGGCACTGGCTGTCCACCACCGCCAATACAACCTCCTGGACATGCCATAACTTCAATAAACTGATAATCTGCCTTTCCAGCCTCAACACGTTCCAGCAATCTCTGTGCAGATGATAAAGTGTTGACAACAGCAATCTTCACTTCAGCATCGCCAATCTTAATTGTGGCCTCGCGAGTTTCAGCCATACCCCTTATCTCATTATAATATACCTTAGGCAGATCCTTCCCCGTCAGGACATCCGCTACTGTACGCAATGCTGCTTCCATTACACCTCCTGTCGTACCGAATATAACTCCGGCACCGGTTCCAGTTCCCAATGGCGAATCATAGTTTCCCTCTGGCAAGTTGGCAAAATCTAGACCTACTTCACGAATCATGCGGCCCAGTTCGCGCGTAGTTATTACAATATCAACATACCTATATCCGCTGTCACACATTTCTTCTCGTATTGCCTCTGCTTTTTTAGCAGTACACGGCATAACAGAAACACTCACAATTTTGTCTGGATCAATACCTGCCTTTTCTGCAAAATATGTTTTTGCGACAGCTCCAAACATTTGTTGAGGAGATTTAGCAGTTGAAAGATATGGCAAAAGTTCCGGATATTTCAGTTCTACCATGTTAACCCATCCTGGGCAACAGGATGTTATCATTGGCAATACGCCACCATTCTGCAGACGATGAATAAACTCATGTCCCTCTTCCATAATGGTCAAATCTGCAGAGAAATTTGTGTCAAATACTTTATCAAACCCAAGACGGCGTAATGCAGTAACCATTTTCCCTGTCACCACGTTACCCACAGGAATACCAAGTTCTTCCCCTAAAGCTACACGCACGGCAGGAGCTGTCTGTACGATAACAATTTTTTCAGGATTGTTAATTGCTTCCCAAACCTTCTCAGTATCGTCTTTCTCCATGATGGCTGCTGTTGGACATACAGTAGAACATTGCCCACAATAAGTGCACCCAGAATCTTTTAAGCCACGCTCAAATGCTGTAGAAACAATAGCAGTAAATCCTCTGCCTGCGTAGCTATAAACATTCATCCCCTGTATATCACGGCATATACGTATACAACGTCCACATAAAACGCATTTTCCATGATCTATTACGAGTGATGGATTGCTATTATCTGTGACATTTATTTTTCGTCCATCACCATTAAAACGGATTTTCCTAACTCCTAAATCAGCGGCAAGTTTTTGCAATTCACAATCGCCACTTTTCTGACAGCACAAACAGTCCTTAGGGTGATTAGCCAATAAAAGTTCAACTACTGTTTTTAGCGCTTCACGAACTTTAGCGGTATTGGTCTTGACAATCATGCCTTCACTTATCGGATAAACACAAGACGCCACCAGAGAACGTGATCCTGAAACTTCTACCATGCATAAACGACAGGCCCCTTCGGCGCACAATTCGGGATAATAGCACAATGTAGGAATATATATGTCAGCACTATGCGCTGCTTCTAAAACAGTTGAGCCATGAGGAGCTTGAATCTGCTTACCGTCAATAGTTATATTTACCATATTCATAATCCATAACTCCTCTCAAGCTTTTTTTATTGCTTTAAATGGGCAATTCGTCATACAAGTGCCGCATTTTATACATACCGCAGTATTTATGACATGTCTTTGTTTAACAGCACCGGATATAGCCTTTACAGGACAATTGCGAGCACACAGCCCACAGCCCTTACATGTCTCGGTGACAACATAATTTGTCAATTTCTCACAAACTCCCGCTGGGCAACGTTTTTCCTGGATATGGACTTCATATTCATGGCGGAAGTATTTTATGGTACTGAGTACTGGATTAGGAGCTGTTTGTCCCAAGCCACACAAAGCAGTCTCTTTTATATTTTTAGCTAAATTTTCAAGTAACTCTATATCGCCTTCACGCCCCTGCCCTTCAGTAATACGTGTAAGAATTTCCAGCATTCGCTCAGTTCCTTCACGGCAAGGTGTACATTTCCCACATGATTCAGACTGTGTGAAATTTAAAAAGAATTTCGCTACATCAACCATACAAGTATCTTCATCCATTATAACCAACCCACCGCTACCCATCATAGCCCCAGCAGCAGTCAAAGAATCATAATCAACTGACAAATCAAGCATGGATTCCGGCAGGCATCTGCCCGAAGGCCCACCTATCTGGACGGCTTTGAATTTTTTACCATTAGTAATGCCGCCGCCAATATCAAAAATAATTTCGCGCATGCTAATGCCCATAGGAACTTCAGCTAATCCCGTATGGTTAATTTTTCCAGTAAGGGCAAATACTTTAGTACCCTTTGAAGTTTCTGTGCCAAACTGGCAATACCATTCAGCACCATTTTTAATAATCTCTGACACATTGGCAAATGTTTCTACATTATTTATGTTAGTAGGTTTACCCCATAGCCCTGAAGAAGCCGGGAATGGGGGGCGTGGATGGGGCATCCCTCTTTTCCCTTCTATAGAGGCCATAAGCGCCGTTTCTTCCCCACAAACGAAAGCTCCTGCTCCCTCCTTAATCTGCAATCTAAAATTAAATCCGCTATTGAAAATATTATTTCCAAGTAACCCCATTTTTTCTGCCTGTTCGATGGCTATGCGCAAACGTTTGACAGCCAGCGGATATTCAGCACGTACATAAATGTAGCCTTCGTCAGCCCCGATGGCATATCCACAAATAGCCATGCCTTCAAGCACTCTATGAGGATCTCCTTCCAACACGCTGCGATCCATAAATACACCTGGGTCTCCTTCGTCGGCGTTGCAAATAACATATTTTTTATCACTGACAGAATTTCTAGCAAATTGCCATTTTGTGCCAGTAGAAAACCCAGCGCCACCACGGCCGCGCAATCCAGATTTTTTAATCACGTCTACGACCTCATCAGAAGTCATAGTAGTCACTGCCTTGGCAAGTGCCATATAACCGCCAAAAGCAATATACTCTTCAATTTTTTCAGGATTAATAAGTCCGCAGTGTGCTAAAATTAGGCGGTGCTGTTTTTTATAAAAAGCAATATCGGAATGATTGCGAATTGCCCCCTGCGTCTGCGGTTCATTGTACAAAAGCCTGTCGACAATCTGCCCTTTATATAAATGGCTTTCCACTATTTCCTTCACACCATCCGGCTTAACGCGACAGTAAAAAGTTCCTTCAGGATATATAGTCACTAACGGCCCATTCGCGCAAAAACCATGACAGCCGGTTTCCACTATCATTATCTCATCCTCTATGCTGAATTCTTTTAAATACTTAGCAAAATTAAGCTGGATCTCCTTTGAGCCTGACGATTTGCAACCAGTCCCACCACAAACTAAAACATGCGCTCTAATATGCTGCATAATTTTCTCCTCCAAAAATTTAATTATGCTTTTCTCTTTACAACCAAATTTGCAACAATACGTCCATTTACTATATGATCGTCTATTATTTTTTTTACATCCGCTAATTTTACGTTACCATAAGTAATACGCGACTCGCCAGGCCTCATAACATCAACCAATACTTCTTTGTCACACATACCAATACATCCTGTTGGAATCACCTTTACATCGTTTAAATTACGGGCTGCCAGTTCATCCAAAATAGCTCTCATCACCTCGCGAGCACCAGCAGCAATACCGCAAGTACCCATTCCTACAATGATCACTGTGCCTCCTTTTTTTCTTAAATTAATACTTTCTTGTAGTTTATCACGTAAATCATTTAAATCAGCTAAACTTTTCATTTTATATCTTCCGCCTTCCATAATTTCCTGATTTAAATAAATTCCAGACAAAGTAAAATTTAGATCAGTGGCAATATTTTTGCAACATCGACTACGGAATTTTGATCAGAATCCAGACACGCCTATATAGTCAATAATACTGTCACTATTATTGATACTTTTGCAGAATCTCAGCTACTCGATCCGCTGTAAGTCTACCGTAAGTTTCTTCATTAACCTGCATAACAGGAGCTAGCCCGCACGCTCCAACACAAACAACGGTTTCTAAGGTAAAACGTAAGTCCGCTGTTGCATTTCCAGTTTTAACGCCGAGCTCTTTTTCCACTGTTTCCAAAATAGTTTTACCGCTGCATATATGACAGGCCGTACCTTGACAAACACGTATAATATTACGCCCACGGGGATTTAGATGAAATAACGAATAAAAAGTAACCACTCCATAGATATCTGCAATAGGTATTCCTGTCTGTATAGCAACATATTCTAACACATCTTTGGGTAAATAATTATATAAATTTTGAATTTCCTGGAGAATTGGAATCAGGGTCCACTTTTCTCCGATATATTTTGCTAAAATAGCATCCACTTCAGCCTTTTCAGGATTATCGCTATCACAGCAACCAGATTTATGCTCAATAATATCCATAATATTTCTCCTTTCCAACAAATAAAATAAATGTGAAAAAACTATTTTTCTTATTATAACATTTTAGCCAGCAATTTAAAAATAATTCTATGCATTGCTGCACATTGCTCATCACCATTCAGGTCGCTAAAAATTAAATTTATTTTATTACAGGTAGCATTAATCCTATCTGTAATGCTATACTTTTATACTACATAATTATTTAGTTTCCGACATAGCATTATCAATATTCCGAAAAACCAAAATAATATCCCCATTTGGCTGTTAAAGTACACATGATCCGTGAGTCCACTTATGGTTATGCTTATTACTGCAAGTATATAACCGCGCCCCATGGCGCGAAGCCAATTTTGCCTTCCGAAACGCAATAATTTTATTCCATTAAATATAAAAATCCACCAAACTAAAAGAAATGCAAAGAGCCCGTGCCATCCTAACTCAGCCAGTATATTTAAAAACAGATTATGACAATGATACATTATTACGCTAGTATCCACAAGATAGTAATTATAAGCAGGATACACAAACTGGTATCCATACCAACCAACACCAAAAGGAAATTCTTCAATAATCCATTCTGTACTCCGCAAATAAGCAATACGCAAAGCAGCAGAAGTATCCTGTCCGTTTAAAATGGAAACTAGTCTATGCAGCATAGAGGGGCCGCCAATAATCATTCCCACTACACTTGCAGCTGCAAGCGGTAAAATGGCCTTGTGACAAAAGAACAAGCAGAAGACCAATAACATTGTCAAACAAGCCAGCCAATTTTCACGGGAATAAGTATAAAGCAAACAGATTCCAGCTAAAAAAACTACTGCCAGCATAACACACCGTGCTTTTTTAGTACTGCAAATACCATAAAAACTTATCGCATATGCAATAACCAAAACGAGATAACCACCCAGAATATTAGGATTTTTTAAAGTAGAAAAAACTCGTACTTTTAAATCAGGAAACTCTTGTGGATCTACCCAGACGAATTCACCTGCTACGCAAAAAAAATTCTGCGCAAGGCCAACAAGACTTACAGGCACGGACATAAGAAAAAATATACTTAACAGTTGCAATGGTCGCGGCAGTTTATTGAAAGTGGCCTTCCATCCTGCATCTGCAGTCCCTTTCCCATCTGGGGGAAAAGGCTGCGGGCGCTGCCACCCATATCTTAATAATACAAAAATTATTGCAACATATTGCCCAACAACATAAATAAAATTGTAAGAAGAAATAAAGACATTCTTAGAAAAATGCAAAGATACCCACGCAAAAATGAATAGCAGGTATAAAGCTACCTGTTCCCACCCCTTTAGGACTTTTTCCCTATGTATGTCGCCAAAAGCCGCAAATAAAGCACCTACAAAAGTAATCCCAACACAAATAGCCGCGAATTTTTGCTCCAATGGGATTATGGCAACAGTGAACAGCAACAAGTAATACACATAGCCATCTAGCTTTTCTGCACAGGATTTTAATAACATTGTTTTTTCTCCTGCAATAGCATAGTTTTAAATTCTCCTACCAAATAAAGGCTGCCACAAACGCATACAACGCCATTTGTTCCAGCAGCTGCTACAGCACTTTTAAAAGCAGCCCCTAAGCGTTCTGTAGCGGTTGCCTGTTTACCTATTGAATCAGCTAACATCTCTGCCGTAGCTGCCCTGGATCCTGCATTCCCTACGCGTACCGTATAGACTATATCTTTAAATTTAATTAAAGCTTTAATAACTCCGTCTATATCCTTGTCGTGCATCATGCCAAAAATAAAAACTATTGACTGACCAGGATAATATTTATCTAAAGCATTGCGTAAAGCCACCGCTCCGTCAGGATTATGTGCTCCATCTAAAATAACATCTGGTGTTCTACAAATGCGTTCTAACCTGCCTGCCCATAAAGTATTGGCTATACCAGTATGTAGTGCTGTTTCATCCACTCGCGCATCCTGTTTTGAAAGCAGTTTAGCTGCAACAATGGCCAGACTGGCATTTTTAATCTGATGCGCTCCTGGCATTCTGATTTTATACTCTGAATTATAAGAATCTCCCGCATGCAAAGTAAATATTTGCCCATCAATAGTACTTTCTTCTTCTGTTCCATAAAAGGCCTTGCCATAAAGATATACCGGTGCTTCCTTACACATAGCCATTGAAACTATCAGTCCTAAAGCTTCATCACCCTCGGCAGCAGTTACCAGAGGCACTTTTTCCTTAATGATGCCTGCTTTCTGCATAGCAATACTTGAAACAGTTGCTCCGCAACGATCAGTGTGATCTAATGCTACATTAGTAATGACGGAAACCACAGGAGTAATGACATTAGTCGAATCCCATAAGCCGCCCATACCAACCTCAATGACAGCATAATCAACGTTGCATAGATGAAAATACAAAAAAGCTGCCGCTGTCAGGACTTCAAACTGAGTCGGCTGTCCACAAAGCCCATTTTCAACAATATTATCGGCTGCTTCCTTAACAGAGGTAATTATGGCAGCAAAATCAGCATCGCTAATATCCTGTCCGCTAACACTGATGCGTTCATTATATTTCAGCAGGTGAGGAGAGATAAATTTACCTGCCTTTAAATCAGCTGCAAGTAAAATATCGACAATCATACTAGTAACAGAACCTTTACCGTTAGTCCCTGTAATGTGTACAGTTTTTATTTTTCGTTCTGGATTTCCAAGCCTTTTCAGCAAACACTCAATTCTTTCCATGCCAAGCTTAATACCGAATTTCCCCAGATTTTCCAGATAACCCAAAGTTTCATTATAGTTCATATTTCCCTCTACAGCATTAAGTCTCCTCTTCCATTTTCCATTCTGATTAAATAGTTTTCAGACGAAAATTGCAAGTGCAAGTTGAACACATCCGTGTAAAAGTTTAATAGAGTCCAGCTTAGCTGGGCTTGATTACCCAACAGCAGAGCCATTTGGCAGGGTCAAAGAGTTCTTCCGGTGTACGGTAGCCCAGTTCCTTACGAGACAGTCCACAG
>JAJQDY010000059.1 GCA_021201965.1 Phascolarctobacterium sp. | reverse complement strand
CCCCACGCCTATTCCGTGAACGAGATCTGCGTTGCCGTAAAGAACAATGACCTGAAGACCTTTGAAAAGCACGTGGACCTAGATAAAATAGCGGATAAGTCCTTTGACGACCCCATCGCCGCCCAGAGGAGGATCTCCGGCGACAATTTCATGAACAACGCCTTTACCATGGGCATCATAAACAACCTGAGGCCGGGCTTCGTCTCCATGCTGAAGAGCATGGCCGTAAACGCCATAGCGGGCGATGACAAAAAAGACCAGCCGGACCAGAAGGGCGCCCACGACATAGGGCACAGCTCGCCAAAAGCTTTGAAAAGAAGCACAACCTCCAGGACATAAAGGTAAAGGACATTTCAATCGGAGACACCAAGGAGACGGCGCCGCGACCTTGACAGGGATTTCGACCTCAAGATCAACATGACGCAGCTCCATGACGGCTCCTGGCAGGCGGATGAAATAACCAACCTCCAGGACGTCATAGTGGAATTTGAACAGGCGTGGAAGGAAGTAAAGGCGGAAGGAAAGCTTCACGCACCAGCGAATAAATAATCGGAGGAAGGCATGTTTGGTGAATACTTTGACAATGTGAGAAAAAAGCGTCCCCTCATCTGCTGTATCACGAACTGCGTTACGGCAAACGACGTGGCAAATGCGCTACTTGCCATAGGGGCAAGCCCCATGATGAGCGATGAGATGCTGGAAATGGATGACATGACGAATCTTTCCGACGGGCTCTTCCTCAACACGGGGACCCTGAGGGAGGCCGCCGTGGACATCATGTTCCGGGCGGCGAGGCAGACGGCGAAGCAGAACCACCCGGTGGTGCTTGACCCCGTCGGGGCGGGCGCCACGGATTTTAGGACCCGCACGGCACTCGAGCTTACCATGGACATAAAGCTTTCCGCCATCCGCGGCAACATTTCCGAAATAAGGACCCTTGCCGTGGGCAGCGGCACGACGCAGGGCGTCGATGCGGACGCAGAGGACCAGATAACGGAAGAGACCCTTGCCATGTCGGCGGCCTTCACGCATTTTTATGCAAGGAAGACGGATGCCATCATAATAGCGACGGGGTCCATAGACATCATAACCGACGGCAGGAAGTACTACACGGTCCGTAACGGGCGCCCGGAGATGACGAGAGTCACGGGCACGGGCTGCATGCTGAGTGCGATCCTAACGGCTTTCCTTGCCGCAAACCCGGGCGACTTTCTCAAGGCGTCGTCGTCGGCGGTTATCGCCATGGGCGTCGCTGGGGAAGTGGCGGCTGAAAGGATGCTCCCAGGCGACGGCAACGCCACCTACAGGAACAGGATTATAGACGCTCTCTGCAATATGGACGGGAAGGTTCTGGATGAGAGGGGTAATTATGAAGAAAAGTGACAGCATACTCTATGCGGTGACTGGCAGGCGCGGCCCGGATTTCTACGATGCCATAAAAAGCTGCCTTGAAGGTGGGGCGACCATGCTCCAGCTCAGGGAGAAGGAACTTAAGGGTGATGCGTTCCTTGAGGAGGTCCTGAGGGTAAAGGTCATCTGCAGAAAACACAGTGTCTCCTTCATCATAAACGACAACGTGGGCATGGCCTTAGGCGCCGACGGCGTGCACCTCGGGCAGGACGACCTGGACGTTGCGACGGCAAGGGAGATCTTAGGGCCCGGGAAAATAATAGGCGCGAGCGTCCATACGGTGGAAGAAGCGGTAAGGGCCGAAAGGGAAGGCGCAGATTACCTTGGCGCAGGGGCCGTCTTTTCGACGGGCTCTAAGGAAGGCGCAGTGCCCATGTCAATGGACACATTAAAGGCCATATGCGGCGCCGTAAAAATCCCCGTTGTGGCCATTGGCGGAATAACCCTTGATAACGCCATTGAGCTTAAGGGGACGGGGATTGCGGGGATTGCCGTCATAAACGCTATTTTCGGCGCAAAGGATGTAAAGGCCGCAGCGGCAGGCTTAAGGTGCGCTGCGGAAACAATAATAAAGTAGATAAAGGAAGGGGCGCATGGCGTTGAAAAAAATACTTGTTCTTTTAATGGCCTTCGTGCTCCTTTTTTCGCTTTTGGGCTGCGGGGGGAGGAGAATCCTCATAGCCTATTTTTCGTTAAGCGGCAACACGGAAAAGGCCGCGGGGTACATAAAGGATGAGACAGGGGGCAACCTCTATAAGATAGCCACCCTGCAGGATTACCCCATGGATCCTGACAGGCTGCGGCGCAGGGTCTTCGGCGAGCTTAAGCACGGCGACAGGTCGGCCCTTAAGGCACCGCTCCCGGATATTAAAAAATACGACACCATCTTCATCGGCTACCCCATCTGGGGACACACTGTGCCCATGTCGGTTCTCACCTTCCTCGAAAGCTATGACCTCAAGGGGAAGACCGTCATTCCCTTCTGCACCAGCAGGAGGACTGACATAGAGTACAGCGTTTCCGCCGTGAAAAAATACGCAGAAAGGGCGGAGGTCTTAAAGTGGATCAGGATAACGGGAAAGGATGACATAACCCCCTGGCTTAAGGAAATAGGGATTAAGAAATAAAAAAGGCCCGCTTTAAAAGGCGGGTTTTCTTTATGGGTGAAATAAGTGTTATAATACATAATTAAGGAAGGAATATTACCACGGATGGAGAAAAATGAAAAAAATAACCGTATTCATCTTTTTGATACTTATGTCCTGCGCCACCTGTGGCGCTTTCAATCCGCCGAACCCGGAGAGGTGGGAGCTTTTAACGACCACGGGCAGCATTCTCTGCTATTTCAACAGGGATTCTGTGCAGATTACCGAGCAACCCTACGGTAGGAGTGCGGAGGTATGGGTCACCACCTATGACCTGATCATTAAAATAGAGGCCATGATGGACTGGGAGCTGAACCTTGACACCAAGGAGTTCAGGCTGCTGACGGGTAACATCTATGACGAGGAGGGAAACGAGCTCCTCGCCACGGCAAACCCGGCGGAGTTTGAGTTCATCCCGCCCGGCAGCTTCATCGAGGATATCTACAGGGAGCTCGGCGGGAAGGAAACCCAGGAGGAAGCAGTGACCCCGGCAGCGCCTGAAGAAGTAAAACCGGAAGCACCGGAAGCCGTGCCTCAGGAAGTACCGCAGGCGCCTGCAGTATAATAAATAACCACTCGGAAATAAAATCCACGGGAGGGACTGGAAATGAAAAAAACAATCGTCCTGCTCCTTTTGCTCCTCGGCCTTGCGGCCGTGGCCCACGGGGCTGGCATACGGGACTTTGCCGGCAGCTGGTACGATGAAAACGGCAGTCAGGCCTGCGTCATAAATCCAGCCAACGGCACCATGACGGATGGGGGTAGGGTCTACAGGATAAAGAACATCGTGCAGAGGGTCGTGCAGGAAGGGAGCCTCACGAAAAGCAGGGATTTTTTCATCCTTGACGACAATGGGGCCACGGTGGAAAAAAGGATTGACACCATAACCGACGCGAATGGCGCCATAAGGTTCATTATCGTGCCGGGGTACCCTGCGGCGCTCCAGAGGACGAAGACAATAGAGCACTCGGAAACCGTCGCCGGGATATACCTCGGGATGTTGCGGGCCCATGCGGAAGCGGTGGTAGGCCGCCCGGACCGCACGGAAAAGACGCCCTACGGCCTTGAAAATTCACGCTACAGCCGCTACGCCTACGAGCTGGTCTACGAAGGCAACCGCGTGCGGCAGATCTACATGCGCAAGGGCTGCCTGGTGCACCTGGACAAATCGGGCCTTACAAGCGGCGCACAGCTTCCCGCCTTTGAAAGGGCCTACGGCGCTGGAAAGGCGAAATACGCAGACAAGGGGAGACCGGGCATCGTGGAAGGCTACAGGATAGGCGAAAACGAATTCCTCTACTTCTTTAAAGACGGGTCCATAATCCTTTCAGATGAGTCCTTCCGCAGCTGAAAAAAATAAAAACCCGCTTTTAAGGCGGGTTTTTTTATTAAGCGAAAAAAAATAAACCTACCAGAATCTTGGTCCCGGAAGACCGTGAGAGTGATAAGTTTATTTTTGAAGCGGAAGATCTTATCCTAAGGACGTCTGTCCGGTTAGCGGTACCGTGCAAACCCTCTGGAAGTGTCTCCCTACCGGATGTCCCTTGGAATATCTGGAATTTCATTATATAGCAGGAATTCCATAATGTCAAGGAAATTTCACATTTTTTGAAAAAATACGGCAAAAGTTTTCCAAAGACGGAACGGAAATTTTATGTTATAATATAATTGAAGGTTACAAGTGCAAGTTGAACACATCCGTGTAAAAGTTTAATAGAATCCAGCTTAGCTGGGCTTGATTACCCAACAGCAGAGACGACGGTAGGGTCAAGGGGGCGTAAGCCCCATTGACCCTGCCA
>JAJQDY010000084.1 GCA_021201965.1 Phascolarctobacterium sp. | reverse complement strand
GGATTCAATCGCTATGGATTTTTTTAACTGTTCAACTTCATTTTACAATCGGCCAAGAGATAAAATATACAAAATATAAAGTTTGGAGATGTGATAAGCGATGGCGTTTTATTATGATGAGCCAGCACATACATTTAGTGAATACCTTTTAGTACCTGGCTATTCTTCAGAAAAATGTATTCCTGATAATGTGGATCTGCGAACTCCTTTGGTAAAATTTAAAAAAGGGGAAAACCCCGCTATTACGATGAATATTCCCTTGGTATCTGCCATTATGCAGTCGGTTTCTGGTGAAACCCTAGCTATCGCCCTTTCTAAGGAAGGCGGTATTTCCTTCATTTATGGGTCTCAATCTGCTGAAGATGAGGCGGCTATGATTGCTCGAGTTAAAAGTCATCGTGCAGGTTTTGTAAGTAGCGATTCCAATATCCGCCCGGACAGCACGTTGGCTGATATACTTGCTTTAAAGAAAATTACTGGACATTCAACTGTGGCGGTTACTTCTGACGGCACCGTAAACGGCAAGTTGGAAGGTATCGTTGCTAGTCGTGATTACCGTCCCAGTCGCATGAGCCTCGATCTTAAGGTAAGCGAGTTCATGACACCAGTGAATCAGATGGTTGTGGCTGGCAAAAATACCACGCTGCAGGAAGCCAATGACATTATATGGGAAAATAAGATAAATACCTTGCCTATCCTTGATGATGATGGTCGTTTGCTCTATATCGTATTCCGCAAGGATTATGCTTCCCATAAGGAATATCCTCTAGAACTTTTAGATTCTAAAAAAAGGCATATTGTAGGGGCTGGTATAAATACCCGTGATTATGCGGAGCGAGTTCCAGCGCTTCTTGAGGCTGGAGCCGATGTTCTTTGCATAGATTCTTCCGAAGGTTATAGTGTTTGGCAGAAGAGCACTCTTAATTGGATTCGCAAAAAATACGGTGATAGCGTTAAAGTTGGTGCTGGTAATGTGGTTGACGCAGAAGGGTTTCGTTTTCTGGCGGAAGCAGGTGCTGATTTCGTAAAAATTGGTATTGGAGGAGGTTCCATCTGCATTACTCGTGAACAGAAAGGCATAGGACGCGGACAGGCTACCGCCGTCATAGAAGTGGCGAAAGCCCGTAATGAATATTTTAAAGAAACTGGAATTTATGTGCCTATATGCTCTGACGGAGGTATAGTCTATGATTATCATATGACATTGGCATTGGCGATGGGTGCAGATTTTCTCATGCTCGGGCGTTATTTTGCACGTTTTGATGAAAGCCCGACTAATAAAGTGAATATTAACGGTAGCTATATGAAAGAGTACTGGGGTGAAGGTTCAAACCGCGCCCGTAACTGGCAACGGTATGACATGGGCGGCGCATCGAAACTTTCCTTTGAGGAAGGGGTAGATTCCTATGTGCCATATGCCGGTTCTTTAAAAGATAATGTCACCCAGACATTAAATAAGGTGCGTTCCACTATGTGCAATTGCGGTGCATTGAATATTTCCGAACTGCAGGAAAAGGCCAAGCTAACCCTTGTATCTGCGACATCCATCGTTGAGGGCGGAGCCCATGATGTTCTTTTAAAGGAAAATGCCAGCAGTAATTACCCTAAATAATTGTATTGTGCCTTTTGAGAAAGAAGTGAAGAAATGAAACTGGTTCGCATCCTACTGTTTTTAGCGGGGATTGCTTTAAGCAATACTGTTTTAGCAGCTGGAGGGACAATATTATATATACCCATAGATAATAGGCCAATATCTTTGGATTATACGGTTCGCATCATGGAAGCGGCTGGCTGGGATGTGAAAACTCCGCCGAGAGAAATTATCGCTGGGGCTAATAAGAGTGCTGATGCGGACCAGCTTTTTGATTGGCTGGAAGAAAATGCATCCGAATCTCTTGCCATAGTAGTTGCTTCTGATGCTTTAATTTACGGTGGGCTAGTAGAATCAAGAACTCATGAAATCCCGCTTTATATTTTAAAAGAGAGAGCGCAGAGGCTTATTGATATCAGGGAAAAATCCGGCGACAGACTTATTTATATTTTTACAACTATCATGCGTTCACCAAAGATGAATATCACTCCGGTAGAGCCTGCATACTATGAGGAATGGGGACAGAAACTATTTAACCTGGGTGCTCTTGAAGATAAACTTGAAGCTAAGAACATAAAACGTAAAGAAGTGCGCGAACTTGCAGAATTGAGAAAAGAAATTCCAAAGGCTGTACTTGATGATATGTACACCCGCAGGGGTAACAATATTAAGACAACGGAACTGCTGTTGCACGGAGTTGAAAGCGGAGATTTTGACTATCTTTTAATTGGTCGCGATGATACAGCTCCTTATTCCCAAGCCCATAGGGAAGCACGAAATATGGAAATTCTTGTTAATGAATTACCAAAGGAAAAAATAAGGTTTTTTTCTGGGGCAGATCAGTTGGGAATACTTCTTTTAAGCCGTGCTTCCAATAAACTGTTACAAAAGATTCCGCTCGTAAACGTTGTTTATGCTCCAGGCAAAGGCGGTACCACGATCCCATCCTATGAAGACGATACCGTTGCTGTAAGCACTATTCAGCATATCTATGCGGCTGGTGCTGTTCCTGCAAGAAGTGTGAAAAACGCCGATCTTACTGTAGCCGTAAATACTCCTTACAACGGGATTACGGAAGATGCCTCAAATGCAACAAATAATTATGCCAAGACGGCAGAAGTAACTAAATTTATTGATGTAGTGGAAGGGTTTGTTAAAAACAAACAGCCCATAGCTATAGCTGACATAAAATATGGCAATGGTGCAGACAATGCACTGGTTACTGAACTGTCTAATAGAAATATTTCTTATGAACTTGCTGCATACAGCGGTTGGAATACAGCAGGCAACTCCTTTGGCTATGCCTTAGCGCAAGGGCTACTTCACGAAATGTTTTCGGATAATTACAAAAAGGAACTACTTGATGTGCGGTATTTTGATGACTGGGCATATCAAGCAAATATACGTATGCAGGTTTATAAGGAACTTATCTGGCCTAATCACTGGCCAAACAGTGATCTGAGTGAGGATGAAAAAATTGCGGCCCAGAATGAAATTACACGCAAGATTACGGAAATTTCATGGCCGCTGATGGGAGAAACTGCAAACGATTACAGTTTTACCTTGCCATGGAATAGGATGTTTGAAGTCTACGTGGAGCACAGGGATGGGAATGTGAAACTATTCAATACGGCAGGCTGATACAGCCGATGCGGCAGTACTGCTGGAAATTTATAAACCCTTTGTATTGGAGACATCAGTTTTTTTTGAATATATCGAGCCATCCTTTAAGGAATTTTTCCGGCGTATAAGAGATATAAGCGCGGATTACCAATATATTTTATGTGAAAGAGAGGGTATACCTGTAGGGTATGCTTATGCTTACAGATATCTGGAACGGAAAGCTTATAAATGGGATGTGGAAACGACTATTTATATTCCTCCTGAAACTCAGGGAAAAGGGGTGGGTAAAATTTTATATACTGCATTGGAAGAGTTTCTTACTCTGCAGCATATAAAAAATCTCTATGCTTGTATTACTGTAGGTAATGATGCGAGTATCGCATTCCATAAGTTTTTTGGCTATAAAACCTTAGGAATCTTTCCTAGGTCTGGATTTAAAAACGGTTGCGGGGAAAGTATTGTCGGGATGGGGAAGACCTTGGGCGATTTTACTAGTATTCCGCCATTGCCTATTAAATTTTCCAGTTTGAGCATTGAGGCAAAGACAGAAATTTTGGATAGAATAAATAATAAATTAGATGATATAAAAAGTTAGAAAAATACCATCGTCTGATTAAAATCAGCGAGGGTATTTTGGCTTTATTTGCGTTGTTCTTCTTGTCTTCTCTCCATTTCCCTTGTTTTATCAAGCTGTCGGTCTGCTGTCCGGTTAATTCGTTCTTCAGTACGGCGGGTTTCTATTTCAGAGCGTCTGTGCCAAATAGGGGGAGGTGCTGCGTTATGGGAAGGCTGCCTTGTAACGGGTCTTGGAGTAGAAGATGAGACAGCTAAATATATGGCAGGACAGTCTGATATTAGTTCTGAAATGTGCGTTACTCCCGCAAAAACAGAGGCGTATACGTTCATCACCAGCATGGTTATTAGTATTTTGCGTAACATGAGATCAACTCCTTTATATTTACGTAATGTTGTTTTTCATTTAACTATAACATGTATCTGTGACAAAAATATGTCTTATAATAATAAAATAATTCCGTTGCCCGATTGTAAAATGAAGTTGAACAGTTAAAAAATCCATAGCGATTTAATCCGTGGTAGAATAGAGTTCACACACAAAACCCTATCGAGGAGGACAATCACT